>JAVHRG010000112.1:0-3959 GCA_036171535.1 Sulfurospirillum sp.
GCACGCAAAGAAGAGGGTATTTATTCGCCTATTGCGTCCAGTGTCCGTTCTTTTGTGGATTTCTATTGGTCCTTGCATCAACGTATGGGACGCGATATAGACGAGAGTGTTAAACGCTCAGATTGGCTCTAAGAGTTATGTCAAAATTATGTCTTTGATGCAGAGGTTAGTTTAATATTTAAGTGATATAATTTGTTCTCTATTTTTTAGTAGGAGTTGACGAGTGTACGCACGAAAAATCACAAAGGTATTGATTGCCAATCGCGGAGAAATCGCGCTTAGGATCATTAGAGCATGTAAAGAGTTGGAGATCAAAAGTGTTTGTATCTTTTCAACGATTGATGCGAATGGTGTTTGGGTCCGAAAAGCAGATGAAAGTTATCTGCTAAAAGGTGATCCTATTCAGGTCTATCTGGATTACAAAAGTATCGTAGCTCTTGCCAAAGAGGTAGGTGCGGACGCAATTCATCCAGGATATGGCTTTTTGTCTGAAAATGCTGATTTTGCACAGTGTTGTATTGATCATGACATCGCTTTTATTGGTCCGAAACCTGAACATATAGCACTTTTTGGTGACAAAATGGCATCAAAAATTGCAATGAAAGCTGTAGGTGTGCCTGTCCTTGAAGGAACAGAGCAACCCATTATTAATATGAGTACAGCTATTCAAATTGCGCGTGATATTGGTTTTCCTGTTATCATCAAAGCAGCCTTTGGTGGTGGTGGTAAGGGCATGCGTATCGTCAGAAAAGAGGAAGAGTTTATTCCGATGTTTGAAGCAGCTACCCAAGAAGCAGAGCGCTTTTTTGGTCGAGGTGATGCCTTTATTGAAAAATATGTTCAAAACCCTCGTCATATTGAAGTGCAAATTATGGCAGATAAATTTGGTAACGTCATTCACTTAGGTGAGCGTGACTGTTCCATTCAAAGGCGTCACCAAAAAGTGGTTGAGATTGCACCAAGTCCAAGATTGAACAATGCCGTACGTCAAGAATTGCTTCGTGCTTCCAAAAAAGCAATGTTTAAACTAGGGTATGAGAGTGTTGGAACGATGGAATATCTTGTCGATGAAGAAGATAACTTCTATTTCATCGAGATGAATACACGAGTACAAGTGGAACATACCATTACTGAGGCAATTACGGGCATTGACATTGTTCAGAGTATGATTCATATTGCAGAGGGCAAACCCCTTCCAACGTTACAAGAAGATATCAAATTTAGAGGCTATGCGATTGAGTGTCGTATCAATGCTGAAGACCCTAAAAATGGCTTTATTCCTTCTTCCGGTCGCATTACAACCTATCTCTCTCCTGGCGGTCTTGGCGTAAGACTGGATGCCATTGGCTTTAAAGATTACGTTGTTCCAACAAATTATGACTCAATGATCGGAAAAATGATTGTTGTTGGTATTGATTGGGAAGGTGCAGTACGTAAAGCGAGACGTGCTTTGGATGAATTTATTATCTCTGGCATTCCTACTAATATTCCGCTTCATCGCCAAATTGTACGTGATGAAGATTTTAAACAAGGTATTTTTAACACCACTTATCTTGATATAAAACTTCCTACTTTTACGCTCGATGCGATTCATGACATAGAGGAAGATGAAATCAAACATGAGCACATTGCAGCGATTGTTGCTGCGCTTAAAAATAAAGGGATCTAATTTCTCCCCTTTTCAGAGGTATGCTTTTGCATATCTCTGATTTCTCTAAGGAACATCATGCAATCCATCCCACTTTTAAATTTACTTTATATGCTTTTACCACTGTGTGTGGTTGCTTTTTTTTACTATGTATGGGTAGGTAAAAAAACAGAAATAGCCTTTGCTACTGCTAGAATGAGTATTCAGTTAATCGTCATTGGCTATGTATTAACCTCACTTTTTGCAACCAATGCATTATGGCTTTTGGCACTTTTAGTTGCAGTGATGATCACCACAGCCTCTTTAATTGTTAGACGCAATATTCGCCATCAAGACCTTCAAACGTATTTGGCTATTTTAATGTCTATTGCATTGGGTGGTACTTTGAATTTAGCCCTTGTTTTATGGTGTGTTTTAGATCTTGAAAATCCACTTGAACCTCGTTTTGTGATTCCTCTTGCGGGGATGATTTATGCCAATTCCATGAATGCCATCTCGTTATGTGCTGAACGTTATGAAAAAGAGCGAGAGCATTATGACATTGAAAAAGCGAGAGCCATTGCCTTTAAAGCATCCATGATACCTCAAATCAACTCCTTTCTAGCGGTTGGTTTTGTCTCACTGCCTGGAATGATGACAGGACAGATTCTCTCTGGTGTTGATCCACTTATTGCAGTACGCTATCAAATTGTTGTTATGGGAATGATCTTAAGCAGTGGTGCGATGAGTAATATTCTCTATTTAACGTATGCTGTTTCCAAAGAGTCAAAAATTTAGCTACTTTCTATTTTTCGTCACTCTTTTGGTTTTGCCTAAGTCTGCATGTGTTACAATTTTAAATATTATATTAAATACATTTTTAAGTTTTATGACTGTAAGCCTTTTTTGATAGACGCAGATAATGAATTTGTAAGGACAAAAAATGCATTTTCAGGCTCATTTAGCATGTGGAATTGTTTCTATACTCTTAGGAATAACTTCTCTTTTTGGTGGAGATATTGCACTCTACGCTGTTCCTAATCCTCCTTTTAGTTTTCGAGATAAAGGCGCTATTAAAGGCTTAAGCATTGACCTTTTAGAAGCCAGTATGGCAACGTTAAGACCACGTTTTGCTCAAGAAGAGATTGAACTTGAAGCATTAAACAAAATGTATGATGAAGCGTTACGCCATCCCAAAGCTTTTTTAGTGACGATAGTTAAGCTTAAAGAGAGAGAACAACAGTTTAATTGGCTTGGACCTATTGCCACCGTACGATTAGGGCTGATTACCAAGAGAACAACCGAACTTCCAAAAGGGCAAAATATTTTAGAAATTTTACGTCCTCTTAGAATTGCAACGATTAAAGAAACTTCATCCGAAAAATTACTTTTTAAAGAAATCGGTGAAAAAAGTGGACTTAATATTACCCGCGTTTCAACACCCATTCAAGGTTACAAAATGTTAGAGTATGGCAGAATTGATGCGCTTGTTTATACGGATGTTCCTTTTGTCTATCATTTGATTACCGAAGGGCAAGATGTCTCACAATACCGCATGGCCTATGTTATTCTCAATACTGATTATTATATTTGTGTCGGTAAAGACGTACCAAAAGAGCAGTTTAATATTATGCAAGCACAGCTGAATCATCTAAAAGAGCCTGATGGTAAAGGAAGTAGCATGTACGATCGTATGGTGGCTAATTACCTCAATGGTGCGGTCCTTAAGCCTTAATATTCCACCCAAAATTGACAATTTTACTCTATAATACGCCAAAACGTTTGAAAGAGGTTGTATGATTCGCTTAATCTTAGTCGGTATTATCTTTTTTTTAGCAGGGTGTGGACCCCGCTATGTCATTAAAAACGAATATATTCCTCCCGCTTCTGCACTATCGCAAACGTGTCTCAATAACTGTTCCCATATACGACAAGGGTGTCAAAATCAGTGTCAACAAAATTATCAATATTGCCTTGATGATGCGTATGCCAAAGCCAAAGCTGTCGAAGTCAATGAACAGCGTGCGTATGAAATGGCATACAGTCGTTATCAAATGGATTACACACAGTATCAGTTTGCGCTTCAGCGTTGGCAGAGAGATTATTATGATTATAGTCGTGATCTCAGTCATTATCAAAGTCAATGTGAACGAGACAAAGATCCCTATGCCTGCAAAAAACGTGATGAACTACATCATTATCTCAACCGCTTAAGTCATGATCGACCACGCGAACCTTGGGTTCCTGCGCGTCCAACGTTTGAGCAGATTTTAGTCAATCAACAAAGTTTCTGTACCACAAACTGTGGATGTGAGCTAAGCTATGATAACTG
>JAVHRG010000113.1:0-18283 GCA_036171535.1 Sulfurospirillum sp.
ATTGAAGTGCCATACGGCAGTTCATAGACTCCAGGGCGCTCCACATGCCCGCTGATGCCAAAGAGCATTGTGCCAGGAGATTCTTTGGTTCCATACATCTGGTATGCGCCATAGCCTTCGCTGATGATGTAGGGAACACTCGCGATGGTCTCGACATTGTTGACCACCGTCGGGTTACCAAAAAACCACTCAGGCTCTTTACCTTTGGGTTTAAGCCTTGGATGTCCACGTTTACCCTCAAGAGATTCTAGAAGTGCCGTTTTCTCGCCGCAGATGTATGCACCAGCCCCTTTATGAATCGTTACATGTAAAGCATAATTGTGTCCTAAAATACGCTCACCTAAAATGCCAGCGGCGTAAGCTTCATCAATGGCGTCTTGCAAACGATTCATCCAAAAGACATACTCACCACGAATGTAAACATAGGCATGATGTGCACCAATGGCATAAGAGGAGCAGATGATACCCTCAATGAGAAGATGTGGGTCAAACTCTAAAATCTGACGGTCTTTAAATGTACCCGGTTCACCCTCATCGGCATTGATCACCAAATAAACGGGTTTGTCACTACCTTTAGGAATGAGTCGCCATTTCTCACCTGTGTGTGCTCCACCACCACCTTTCCCACGAAGTCCACTTTTTTCCACTTCCATGGTGACTTCATCAGGGCTCATTTTAAAAAGTTTTTCTAAAGAGGCGTATCGACCATTTTCTCTAGCAACGCTGAGTGTGTAGGCTTTGGGAATATCAAAATTTTTACTGACCAATTTAACTATCATTTTGAAAGCTCCTCTAAAAGGGCATCGAGCTTATCAAGTGTGAGATTTTCGATGTAGTCATCATTAAGACGCATACATGGGGCTGTGCCACATGAGCCTAAACACTCGACTAAGGAGAGGGTAAATTTGCCATCTTTACTTGTTTCTCCAGCTTTGATGCCAAGGCGTTCTTGTAAATGTTCTTGCAATGTCTTGGAACCTGCAAGCATACAGGAGAGGGTTTTACACAGTTGCAAATGGTATGTGCCGATGGGCTGGAGGTTGAACATGGTGTAAAAAGAGGCAACAGAGTAGACATCCATCGCGGAACATTCCAGTTTTTTAGCAACGTATTGCATTGCATCCAAACTGATCCATCCTTCTTGGTACTGAACGATCCACAAAGAGGGGAGCATAAGAGAGTTTTTATCAGGATAGCGCTCTAAGAGGGCACTAAATTTTTCCTCGTTTGCGTGATTGAATGAAAACGTATTCATCGATCTAACTCCCCTGCGATGATATTAAGACTTCCTAGGGTTAAAACTGCATCTGCAATCATACTTCCTTCAATAATGCGTGGGTATGCTGCCATCGCGTAAAAACAAGGAGGTCTAACTTTGACTTTATAGGGCGTGCCACTGCCATCGCTTACAATGAAAAAACCGAGCTCTCCGTTTGCTCCTTCTATCGCTCGGTAATACTCGGAAGCAGGCACTTTAACGCCTTCATAAATGAGCTTAAACTGGTTCATTAATCCTTCAATATTGTTATGGACTTCTTTTTTAGGGGGTAAAGAGATGGCATGATCTTGGACGCAGATAGCCCCTTTGGGTAGTCGTTGCATGGCTTGATTAATGATGCGCGTACTCTGTTTGATCTCTTCAAAACGTACCATCATACGATCATACACATCCCCCACACTGCCAAGAGCAATGTCAAAATCAAAGGTCTCATAGTGATAATAAGGGGCTGTGACACGAAGATCGTAAGCAACACCACTGGCTCTAAGATTTGGCCCTGTAATTCCTCTATTGATCGCATCTTCTTTGGTGATAATGCCAACATTTTGAGTGCGATCATGAAAAATACGGTTGTGTTCAATGAGCTTCAGCGCTTCTGCTACACCTTGTTCGATCTCTTTAAGGCACACGTTTAAGTCATTTTCAAAACCGTCATATAAGTCGTGGCTCATTCCACCAATGCGCATGTAAGAGTTCGTAAGGCGCGCTCCTGTCAGCTTTGAAAGAAGATCGTAAACTTTCTCACGGGGATTGTAGAGATACCAGTAGTTGGTAAGGGCTCCCATATCAACTAAGATCGCTGCTAAGCAGACTAAATGGTCGATAATGCGTGAAAGCTCACCAATAATAACGCGAATAAATTTTGCGCGCTCTGGTAAATCAACGCCCAAAATGCCCTCAACGGTATGGGCATAAGCAATGTTGTTTAAAATAGCAGAGCAGTAATTAAGACGGTCTGTATAAGGAATAATTTGGTTATACGTATGGTTTTCGCATGATTTTTCAAATCCTCGGTGCAAGTAACCAATCTCACTGACAGCACAGGTAATATTCTCGCCATCCAGTGCCACAAAGGTGCGAATGGTTCCATGACTCGCAGGGTGCGCAGGACCTAGGTTTAGAAGCATCAACTCATCTTGTGGGGTGAAGCCTTTGGTTTTCAAACAAGGAGTCATTTCATCCATCAGATCATCACTTTGATGACACAATTGCCCCTGTGTAATAGGATAATCTTTCCGTAAAGGGTGCCCTTTGAATTCTTTGTGATTTAAAATGCGTTTGAGATTGGGATGGTTTTTAAAGTGAATGCCGTATTGATCCCAGATTTCTCGTTCTGCCCAGTTTGCACTTTTAAACAAAGAAGTAATGCTTTGAGTGGCAAGCGAACTGTCGATATACGTTTTAAGGGTGATGAGGTTGTTAAAATTTTGATCGCGTAAAAGATAGACAATGGCAAAACGCTCTGGTTGATTCTTTACATGTAAATAATCAATCGCGGTCATATCGACCAAAAAAGTATAATGATCTTTTTCTTGAAGTATTTGTATGGCTTGCACAATAAGTGCTTTATCAAGGATAAATGCTCCATGAGCATCAATCGTATAAGAATCTGCCAATGTTTCTTTAAAAAATTTAGGCATCAAGTGCTCCTTTAAAGACGCGTTTGGCACGATCTTCTAATAAGCTTTGTGTGGCTTGAATTTTTTGAATTTCCAAAAGGGCATCTAAAAAAGCCTCAGGGCGAGGAGGGCAGCCTGCAACATAGACATCCACAGGAATGATGCTATCAATGCCTTGAAGGGTGGTGTAGTTATCATAAAAGCCTCCACTGCACGCGCACGCTCCAGCACTGATAACCCATTTAGGTTCGCTCATTTGATCGTAAATTTTTTTTAAAATAGGTGCTTGTTTGTAGCTAATCGTTCCAGCGATGATGAGCAGATCCGCTTGGCGTGGAGAGAACCGTACTACTTCTGCCCCAAAACGAGAGATGTCGTATTTGCTACTGGCAACACTCATAAATTCAATGGCACAACAGGCGGTTCCAAAAATGTAAGGCCACATGGAGGATTCTCGTGCCCAAGAAATGGCACTATCCAGTTTGGTAGTAATGAGGCTTTCGCCAAAGATTGCTTCTGCGCCTACTGCCATGAGAGTGCCTTTATACGGTAAATGTAAATGAGTCCAAACAGAAGAAGCCCGATGAAGGTAAACATCTCAAAAAGTCCAAAAAGACTGAGTTCTCGCACATTGACTGCCCATGGAAACATAAAGATAATTTCGACATCAAAGAGAACAAACAAAATAGCGACTAAATAAAACTTGGCGCTAAAGCGACTTTCACTTGATCCAATAGGTGAACTAATACCACTTTCATACAGGCTATTTTTGGCTTTATTTCCTGTATTAAGTGGTCCCAATTTTTGACTGAGTAAAAAAAGTGTAGGAAGAAGAATGACCAGTAGAGCGACGATAGAAGAAGCTAAAATAAGTTCTAGTGACATGGGCACATCTTTTGTTGAAGTTAGATAAATTCATGATAGCCAAAGATTTTTAAAACTTACGTAAAAAAAGAAAATCAATTTATATTCGTCAAAAGAGGAGCTCTTAAGTCATTTTTTTATAGAATAGCCTCCAAAAATTGTATTAGGCTAATACTCGTTTGTGGTTATAGTCTATTTAAGAGGGGATGTATGCGCTATCTGGTCTTTTTATCTCTTTTCGCACTTGCTTTATATGCGGCAACGGCTGAAGATATTTATAAAATTTACAAAACTAAAGGCATTAACGCTGTTGAGGATTTTCTTAAAAAAGAGTTTGAATCCAAAGAGGTTAAAGAAGTACCGGTAAAAGAGGCTAAAAAAGAGAAAGAGCTTGTTAAAGATAGAGAGGTTATTAAAGAACCAACGGTTAAATTGGGACAAAGACTTCTTGCCAAACCTAAAACACCGACTGAAAAAGAGTCAGTTTCTCGTGATTATTGGGTAAGACATCTCAAAAATATGGATGTAAGTTACGGATATTACGAAGATGTTGAGTCTCTCATTGTATGTGAAAAAGAAAAAAAACGTTGTGAGATTTTCCATATCGAAGAGGACGGTTTAAAACTGGTTCGCGGGCATGATGATGTTATCATGGGTAAAAGTGGCGATAAAGTGAAACGAGGCGATCTTAAAACACCTGTGGGCGTGTATGAAATCACGAAACGCTTTAAGCCAACCAATCAATTTTATGGTCCACTTGCGTTTGCACTTTCGTATCCAAATCTTTTTGATGTTTTAAGAAATAAAAGTGGTGATGGTATTTGGATACACGGTACGCCAATCGATGGTAAAGACAGAGATGATTTAAGTAAAGGGTGCGTGGTGATGGAAAATAACGCCATTTTAAACCTTGACACCGAAATTAATGCGCAAAGTGCCGTTGTGATTATCGGAGAATCTAAAGTGCCTAAAATGACACGTGAACAAATTGCAACGATTTTAAGTGAAGTGTACAAATGGCAACGTGCATGGAAAGTCAATGACATTAATGCTTATTTGAACTTTTACTCTAATGATTTTAAAAAATCGGATGGATCGGGTAAAGTTCAATTTTCAAATATGAAAAAGCAGATATTCTCACGCAAAGAGAACAAAATGATTCTTTTTGAAAATATGAGTGTTGTTCCCTATCCAACCATTGATGATCGAAAACTTTTTAAAATTTCATTTCTCCAAACCTATAAAAGTCCTTCCTTCGCCTCTAAAGGTGATAAAGAGCTTTACATAGAACTTGTGGGCGATAAAATGCAGGTTTTGGCTGAGAAATAAGGATAGAATGTGAATGAAAATGAAATAGAAATTGACAAAGAGCTTGCTAAACTTATTGAGGCTAGAGATACTTTTATGGCGTATATTGATGCGAATGTCCCCAAAGACAGTAAAAATATTGCCTTTGATTTTTCCAACCATCCAACCTTGGATGCAAAAGCAGTGTATGAGCATTTTTATAAACTGGATTATCAAGCTCGTAAAATTCGTGGGTTTGTCATCCGTAATTTTGAGGTGAAAGCGTAACTAAAATGGCATTTATTACAATTAACAAAGCGCACTTTTTTCATAATCTTGATCTTTTGTGTGCTAAGGCTGGGGGCAAAACAAAGCTCATGGCGGTTTTAAAAGATAATGCGTATGGGCATGATTTGAGACTTATGGCAGAACTTGCTTCAGAGTATGGCCTTCTTCGTGCTGCCGTTAAAAATATTGAAGAGGCAGAGTCTATTGCTGATCTTTTTGAAGAAGTATTAGTTTTAGTCGATCATCCTACTTCTCGAAAACTCTCATCTTCCATTTCGCTTGCAGCACACTCGTTGGAAGCCATTCAAGCGCTTCCTGAAGGAACGTCGATTCACCTAAGCCTTGATACGGGCATGCACCGCAATGGTATTAAAGAAGAGCAGATTGAAGAGACACTAGCCCTTATTCATGCTAAAAAGTTGCAGCTAAAAGGTGTTTTCACACACTTTAGAGGTGCGGATGAACTCAGCAGCGAATTCTTTTGGCAAAGAGCTAATTTTGAGCGAGGCAAAAAACATATTAAAGCTTTAGCGGCACACTATGGTTTACCGCATGTTGCTTTTCATTGCTGTAACTCTGCGGGCCTTCTTCGTACCCACTCTTTGGGTGATGATGACTATGCGCGTCCAGGCATTGCCCTGTATGGTTATACAACACTCAACCCTTTAATTGCAACGTATGATCTGAAACCAGTTCTTTCTCTTTGGGCTGAGAGACTCAGTACCAGAGTGCTTAAAAAAGGTGAACGTGTTGGTTATGGTAGTGTTTATGAAGCAAAGGAAGATGAAATTATTTCAACATACGATATTGGCTATGGGGATGGTTTCTTCCGTTTTGATGGTTTTAAACCGGTAAAAATGGCCGATGGAAGTTTTACAAAAGGTCGCATGTCTATGGACAGTTTTTGTCTGGGTGGCGATGCTCAAAACGTCTGCATGTTTGATGATGCAAACCCTTTGGCGGAACACTTTAATACGATTAGTTATGAGATAATAACAAAGCTCTATCCCGCATTAAAGCATGTGATTATTTAATTATCTGGTGTCATTTGAAGTTTGACTTCAATGGCATTTCCCTCTTTAAGAGAGGCTGCCACCAGTGCACCTTCCACTCTTGCCTTAAAGCTACCCATAGTATCTTTAGGCGCGAGTGATGTAATACCATAACTACAACTTACTTGTCCGACACGCGCAAACTTTGTCTCTTCCAAAATAGTTTGAAGTTTTTGTGCAACTCTTTGACCTGCTCGAAAGTCAACATCAGGCAGAAGTAGCGCAAATTGATCGTTTGTCCATTTGCCCAAAATATCAACTTCACGGGTATTCTTTTTGACCAATTGAATAAAATCTTTTTTGAATGCTGTAATGACCTCGGCAGGGAAAATTTTAGTGAGATTTTTAAGCATTGTAATATCGATTAAAACCAGTGTGAATTCTGTATGGTAACGTTTGTGACGTTTGAACTCATGTTCAATATATTCTTGTACTTTTGTGAAATTGATAATGTTCAATACTTTGTCAAAATGACTTATCGTGTCACTCGAATATTGGGTATTGATACTTTGTAAAAGCTCTTTTTTGGCCGCAAGCGAGAGCGCAAAGGTGAGCATTTGCACATATTTTTGAATCATTGGAATAGTGTTCTCTATAAAATGGGCGTCGCTAGAAGCAAGCATTAAATTACCCAAAGGAAATTCACTGCGATCTTCTTTGATCATAAAACTAAAGAGTGTAAATGGTTTTGTATCAACTTTAACAGAGTCTTGTGAAAAAGCCCGTTTTTCTATAAAGCAGGCAATGGCTACCTCTTCAACGGCGCTTCTTGATGGGTTGGTACGAAAAGGTAGAATCTCTTTTGAACGAAAAGTTGCTTTAATAAACTCATTTTCGTTATAAAGGGTGAGAGACTCTTTGTTGTAAATAAAAAGTAGGCTTGATTCAAGGTGTAGAATCTCTTGCAGAATTTCGAGTGATTTAATCACATTTATTTTGGTAGAAAGTGAAGAAAAAAGGATATCGGCGACACGTTGAAGCGCACCAAATTCATTGATATCCTCTTTTGGGCTCTTCTGAAAAGCCTTTGGTTTGAAAAAGAGAGGCGTGAGGCTTAGCGCAAACAGAAGTCCCGCTGTGAGAAACTTAACAAAAACGAGACCATGTGACGTTTTGAGAAGCAATTCATCGCTCAATGCTGAGTTGTACAACTCAGCATTGGTATAGGCATCTAAAATCCAGTAGAGCAAGGAAATAGTAAAGGCTAAGAGAATAAAGTGTTTTTTTTGCATGGTAATTAACTCAATAAAGACGTAATAGCTTTTTCGAAAAGAATTCCATCAATTGAGTGGGATGCTGCAAATTCAATATCGTTGTCATCATTACTAAGAAGCAACACCTTACCATCAAAGAGGTAGTCATCTGCGACTTTTTGCGCGTGAAGCGCTAATGTTTTATCGACAACAAAATACGAAGCACCTAACGCATTGGCTAAAATAAGCTCTTTAATCTGCTTTACATGTAAAGCAAATGCGACTTTTTGTGCTGAGCAATACACAATTAATGCAGGATCAAAATTGAACAGTATCGTTGCATTTGAAGGCGTTTTGGCAATCTGCTCAACAGAGTCAACACGGTAAAAAGGCGTACTAGAAATAAGTTCATGTCCAATGAGTAACATTAGGGCAACCTCGCACACTCTTTCGAGCAGTAGAAAAAGCCATCTTTGATGATTGCCTCTTTGTGGCTAATAAAAGTTGAACACGCTTGGCACTCGACCATCGTTTCTCCTTCTAAGACTTTTTTTGAAGCACTGTTTTGAATATCTTCTTTGCGGCTGTTTTTGAAAAAAAAGATGTAAATTAGAAAGATAACACCTGCAAACAGTATAATTTTAAGCAACATCAACATCCTTCATAACTAAATAGTAGCGTTTGTCACGTTGGTAAACCTGACAATTTCGCAATCCTTTGATCTCCTCTTCCACCAACTCCCCTTTGTAAAAAAGTAGTGTGGTATCAGGGGTAATAAAATCTTTACACAATTGGATCAACATTTTGGTGTTGGTCACAGCACGAGAACTAATAAGCTCAACCTTGAAAGGGACTACCTTTTCGACTCTATTTGTAGATATATCGACATTTTTGAGTTCAAGCGTTGTTTTGGCTAAATGTAAAAAGGCACTTTTCTTTGCAATTGGCTCGAAAAGCGTAAAATGCACTTGTGGTAAGGCAAGGGCAAGTAACAGTCCTGGAAAACCAGCACCTGTTCCAATGTCAATCGCATGTTTCAGTTCGTTTACCTGTAAAAATTGTAATGGGTAAATACTATCTTCAATATTTTTAAGAACAGCTTCTTTTGTTTTTGCACCAGAAATATTATGCGTTTGATTGTATTTTAAAAGAAGTTCATTCAGAATTTCTACGTTGGTCCAAAAAGATTGAGGAAGATCATAATGGGTATTCATCATAATAAAGTAACCTTTTTGTCATGACGTTGGTCAAGGAGTAATGCTCTAGTTTCTTAATATAATACAGTATATGTCATTAATAGCCTATTAATAAAAAAATATAGATACACTTTTAGGTATTAACTACAATCAAAGGCGGAGAAAATCATGAGTATTAAGAAAAAACTTCTTTTTGTTTTAGCCATTGTAATGGCATATCTTTTCTTGAATATTTTTCAAGTCATGAATGAATCATTCACTCAAAAAAAGCAATTATCTGAAGCGGCAACACTCAATACGCTTTCCTCAAAACTCAGTCTTCTTATCCATGAGACACAAAAAGAAAGAGGGATGAGTGCAGGTTTCCTTGGGTCTGAGGGTAAAAAATTTGGCGATGTGTTACCAAAACAGAGAGTTTTAACGGATGAAAGTTTAGCAAGACTTAAAGAATATGTGGTGCAAATAGATCTTTCAAAATTTCCAGAAGAGTTACAAAAAGAACTCTCAAGCCTTCAAGAAGATGCCCGTCAAATTCCTTCTATTCGAACGCAAGTAGATAATCTCAAAATCAGTGTCAAAGAGAGTGTGGCTTTTTATACCGATATGAATACAAAAATTTTACATGTAACGGACAGTGTGGCAAAAGTTTCTGAGGTTGCCGATCTTGTGAAAGTGCTTTCTTCGTATTCCCACTTTTTAAAACTCAAAGAGCTTGTTGGTATTGAGCGTGCGGTTATGAGTGGAACATTTGCAAGCAACGCTTTTGCGCCAGGTGTTTTTGCGAAGTGGAATGGACTGATGTCATCGCAAGTCGCATACACGGAAGCTTTTTTAGCGTTTGCAACAGAGGATATTAAACAACTTTTTTCTCAAAAAATGAACGATAATTCCATTAAAGAAGTTGAAAAATTTCGTTCTATTGCCTTGTCAAAAGTAAATGAGGGTAATTTTGGTGTTGATGCTCAGGTGTGGTTTAATACTATAACACAGAAAATAGAAATACTCAAAACAATCGATGATGGAATTTCTAAAAGTAGTAGTGATTTGATCCAAAAACTTGACCGAGAAGCTACGAAAGAGATGATACTGTCAGTTTTTATTAGCGGGGTATTTGGAATTATCCTGCTCGTCGTTCTTTTCTTAACTCAAAAAGGGATTATCAATAGTGTACACAGTAGTCATAATCAAATAAGCGCTATAGCCAAAGAAAAAGACTTAACAAAACGCATTACACTTAAAAACACAACAGATGAGTTGGCGCAAATATCGGATGATATTAATCACATGGTGACCTCTTTTGCTACAACCTTGAACCATACGCTTCAAACGTTAGATGTAACCAACACACAAAGTCATAAACTTGATCAAGTGATTGTCTCCTTAGGCGAAAGCATCGAGCAGCAAGAAAAAAATATTGTTGATATGAATCTTTTGGTCTCAGATGTTGGGATGGAATTAGATGGAATCGAAAAAGCTTCTATTGCAACGACAGATGATTTGCACATCACATCCAATACCCTTGATGAGTTTATTCAAAGCCTGAATCAGTCGGTAGAAAGTATCAAGAATGGTTCAGAACGCCAAAATGATTTAGCGCAAAAAGTGCATACACTGAGCGATCAAGCGCGAAGTATTCGCGAAATTCTGAGTATTATTGGTGATATTGCAGACCAAACCAACCTTCTTGCCCTCAACGCTGCCATAGAAGCAGCACGTGCGGGTGAGCATGGACGTGGTTTTGCGGTCGTTGCCGATGAGGTGCGCAAATTGGCGGAGAGAACACAAAAAAGCCTTTTAGAAATCAGTGCGAATGTGAATGTCATTACTCAAAGTGTGAACGATATAGCAGAAGATACGAAACAAACGACCGAAGAGATGCTTGGGTCATCAAAATTAGCCAAAGAGCTTATTTTACATGTAGAAGGAACGAAAGAGAAACTTTCCAGTACGTATATCAAATCAACGGATGTACGCAATAAAGCAACCTATATTGCGACGCGTACTAAGAATCTGGTCGATTTGATGGCAAGCATTGTAAAAGGTACATCACTCAATAAAAAGCTAAGTCATGAAGTAGGTGAAGTTTCTATCTCTCTCCCATGGCGCAAATGAGTTAGAAAAGACACTTAAACAGTTTAAAGTATAAAAGAAAAGAGCCTTCTGGCTCTTTTCTTAAAGTTTTATTGAAGCGCTGTACTCACCGTGAAGGTTACAATAAGCTATGGCAGAAAGCATTTTGACATCTTTGGTGTTAATGCGTGCGGCAAGAAAACCTCTGGATACTGTTGGTTCAAGAGAGACAACCGCCACTTTTTTGCCATCGGCTAAAAGTTCGATCTCGTAAATCCAATGGTTATCAATGCTTGGGTGAATGACTCCCTTTTGTCCGATATTGACTTCAACCAGTGAAAACCCTTGAGCATCAGCCGCACCTACTTTAATTTCAGGGGAGTGTTTGAGTTCAAGTTCGGTCATGTTCGCAGGATCTTTGATTTCCATCATTTTTTTGTTGACAATCAATTTCTCGTCATAAGCCGAAGCATAGGTCGTAGCAAGTGCTGCTACGGCAGCAAGTTTAAGGGCATCTCTTCGTAACATATAGAACTCCTTTTGAATTAAGTTTGTTGTTAAAAATTATTTTAAATTAGCGTTTGCAAAATCCCAATTAATCAGATGATTAAAGAAAGTATCCAGATAATCTGCACGTTTGTTTTGATAGTCAAGATAGTAGGCGTGTTCCCACACATCAACGGTGAGTATTGGTTTAATGCCATGTGCAATAGGTGTATCAGCATTGGCTGTTTTCATGATCTCTAACGTACCATTTTTAACCACAAGCCACGCCCATCCACTACCAAATTGGGTAAGACCCGCATTTTTAAATGCTTGAATAAAGGCGTCATAGCTTCCAAAGGCAGTATTGATTTTCGCGGCAATCTCTCCTGTGGGAGTGCCACCACCTTTTGGTTTCATAGAGTTCCAGTAAAAGGTGTGATTCCATACTTGTGCGGCATTGTTAAAGATACCGACACGATCAGGGTTATTGACTGATTTTAAAATGAGGCTTTCGAGTGACTCAGAGGCTAAGTCTGTTCCTTCAATCAATTTAAGGAGGTTTGTGACATAGGTTTGATGATGTTTGCCATGATGAATTTCTAATGTTTGTGCGCTAATATAAGGCGCTAGTGCCTCTTTAGCATAAGGCAGATTGGGTAATACAATTGTCATATTAAATCCTTTCAAATAAGCTTTAGCCTTAAGAACAATTTAAGCTATTTTTAAGGCTTATACTCATTTTATATGAAATAGACTTTAGAGTCAAGAGTATTTTTTTTAAGTTAAAAATCTTTACATGTAAAGGTGCTTTTACGCGTGCTCCGTTCCACAATAAGGGCATTTTTTAGCCGCAACAGGAATAGCCATTGCACACTCTGGACACACTTTTGTGATTGCCTCAGGAGCTTTTTTAGGCGCAATCTTTGAATACCCCTTGATCATCATAAACATAACAAAGCCCAAAATGACAAATGAGGTTAAGTCATTGAAAAACACACCTAATTTCATGGCAGGTGCTCCTGCTTTTTCCAAATCTGCTAAAGAAGCGTACGTTTTTCCATCCAGTGCAATGAAAAGGGAAGAAAAATCAACATTTCCTAACAAAAGACCAATGGGAGGCATAATGACATTGGTAACAAGCGATTTGACAATCGTTGCAAAGGCTGCGCCAAAGATAAAACCAACCGCCATATCGACGACATTGCCTTTAAGCAAAAAATCTCGAAAATCTTTTAACATAAGAACTCCTTTAATGGGTGATGTGTTTTATAAAGTATTTGGGGGATTCAATATACCCTTGTCGTCCGTAAAAACGGTGGGCATTTTTGCGTTTTTCATGACAATGCACTTCAATACGGTCGCATCCTCTCTCTTTAGCAATGCGTGTGACATACATTTCAAGTTCCGCGCCAATTTTGAGTGAGCGTGCGTGTTCATCCACAATAAAATAACTGATACGTAAAAAAGAGCCCAAAAGAGCGATTTGAGGAATTACATGTAAAGAGAGAAGTGCAAGGATTTTTTCATCTTTTTCATAAAGTAACAGCATCGCATCAGGATGCTCTAAAAGCTCTTGGATGCGCTGCTTGATAAAGGATTGGGTATCCGCATAGCCAAGTTGCCTGAGGAGTTCAATCATACTGTCACTATCTTCAATCGTGGCATTTCGTATCATGGTGTTTCCTAAAGAAGATGTCCCATCTGCTCTTTTTTTGTTTTCAAATAGCCTGCGTTAAATTTATTGGAAGGGATAATCACAGGAATTCGTTCGACGATTTCAATGTTGGTTAAGCTCTCAATCTTTTTAGGATTATTGGTTAAAAGCTTGATTCTTTTGATCTTAAAATAGTCCAAAATAAACTCAACCATCTCATAGGTGCGTTCATCATCCAAGAAGCCTAATTGATGATTGGCTTCGATGGTATTCAAGCCTTTGTCTTGCAGGGCATAGGCATTGACTTTATTGAGCAATCCAATGTTCCTACCTTCCTGACGTAAATAAATGACCATTCCGCCATTTTGTTCGACTGTTTTAAGGGCAAACTCAAGCTGATCACGGCAGTCACATTTAAGACTTCCTATACTATCACCGGTTAAACATTCACTGTGAACACGCACCAAGGGAACGTCTCCTAAAGGCTCTTTAAAAATGACTAAATGCTCTTTAATGCCCTCTTTAAACGATTGGATTTTAAACGTCCCAAAACGTGATGGGAGGTTTGCAATCTCGGAAATTTCTATTTTCATTTTCTTTTATATCCAGTTATGCTAAAATCACTACTTTTTATAACGAGGTCTAATTTTAACCAAGATAAGGCAAAAAAATGTTTAAAAGATTTAGAAGACTTAGAATGAATGCAACCCTTCGTTCGCTCGTACGCGAAACAACCCTTAGTGTGGACGATTTTATTTATCCATTGTTTGCCAAAAGTGGTGAAGGATTTAAAAAAGAGATCAGCTCGATGCCAGGTGTGTATCAGATGAGCATTGATGAAATCGTAAAAGAGTGTGGAAGCTTGCAAGAGCTTGGCATTAACTCCATTATTTTATTTGGGATTCCTGATGTCAAAGACAGCGTGGGAAGTGATGCACTGTGTGAGCATGGCATTATTGCAAGTGCTATTAAAGCGGTGAAAAAAGCGTATCCAAAGATGTTTGTTGTGACCGATCTTTGTTTTTGCGAATTTACGGATCATGGACATTGTGGTATTTTAGACATGGAACATGAAAGTGTTGATAACGATGCAACACTCGAAATTTTAGCCAAACAAGCGCTTGTACATGCGCATGCGGGTGCAGATATGATCGCACCTTCTGGCATGATGGATGGCATGATTGAAGCGTTACGTGAAGCGCTGGATAGTGAAGGGTTTATCAACCTTCCGATTATGAGTTATTCTACTAAATTCGCCAGTGCCTATTATGGACCTTTCCGTGATGTGGCTGAGTCTGCTCCAAGCTTTGGTGATCGCAAAACCTACCAAATGGACCCAGCAAACCGCAGAGAAGCGATAGCCGAATCTGTGGAAGATGAAATGCAAGGCGCGGATATCTTGATGGTTAAACCAGCACTTGCGTATTTAGACATTGTTCGTGATGTACGTAATGCAACCTCTTTGCCATTATGTGTTTACAACGTCAGTGGCGAGTATGCGCTTCTAAAAGCAGCAGCCAAGGCTGGTGTCATTGATTATGAGCGTGTGATGATGGAGACAATGATTGCATTTAAACGTGCTGGAGCTGACATTATCATCAGTTACCACGCGAAAGAAGTAGCTGAGATTTTAAGGAGAAAGTAATTATGCGACATTTTTTAACACTAAAAGATTATAGCAAGGCAGAGATTTTAGAGATCATTGACTTGGCAATTAAAATTAAAAAACAAGCGAAAAAAGGCAAATATAAGCCTTACCTTGAAAATCAAACCTTAGGGATGATTTTTGAAAAAAGCAGTACACGTACACGTGTCAGTTTTGAAGTGGGCATTCATCAGCTTGGAGGCGTGGGTCTGTTCCTCTCTTCCAATGACTTGCAACTTGGACGTGGAGAGCCTATGAAAGACACGGCACGTGTGATTAGTCGCATGGTTGACATGGTGATGATCCGTACGTTTGCACAAAGCACACTCGAAGAGTTTGCGGCGTATTCACGTGTTCCTGTTATCAGTGGTCTAAGCGATTCATACCATCCGGTTCAACTCATGGCAGATTATATGACGATGGTGGAGTATAACAAAGATAAAAACCCCATCGTCGCTTACGTCGGGGACGGCAATAATATGACCCATTCATGGTTAATGATGGCATCTAAATTGGGTTTTGAGCTTCGTATTGCGACGCCTAAAGGGTATGAAGTGGATGCTAGCATTTTAGCGGATGCCCTTGCCTTTGCAAAAGAAAGTGGTGCGGTCATTAAAATCGGCAATGATCCAAAAGAGGCGATTGCAGGTGCTACGGTTGTCACAACAGACACATGGGTTTCCATGGGTCAAGAGAGCGAAAAAGCAGCACGTGTGGCAGCATTCCAAGGATACATGGTCGATGACGCGATGATGAGCTTGGCTGAAGAAGATGCGATGTTTTTACACTGCTTGCCAGCATACCGTGACTATGAAGTAAGTGAGAGTGTCTTTGAAGCGCATGCCGATGAGATTTTTGATGAGGCAGAAAATAGACTTCATGCCCAAAAAGCAGTGATGGTATGGCTTGATAGGCACAGAAACAACTAATGGAAATTAAACGAAAAAAAGAGTTCAGGATGATAGAAAAAATTTCTAAGGGTTTGAGCCTCAGTAAACAAAAAGAACAGACAGTTTTAGAGATCGTGCCAAGCGAGGTAGAAGAGACAAAGCTTTTACGCCTCAAAAATGGTTCATGGGATAATGCGAAAGAGCCATGGCTCGTTTATGATGAAAATCAAAAACTTCATGCATTGCTTTCCATTGATACCCTCAGTAAAATGATAGAGCACTTTAAAAAAGCGGAGCAAGAGGCACTTTTCCTTAAACTGGAAAAAAGTATTTTGCAGCAATTGCCACTTGATTTTCAAGATGTTTGGACAGTAGCAACCGAAGAGATCCAAAAGAGTAAAAAAAGCGAAATAGATTTTGATAAATTGGTCAAAAAGATCAAGAAAGATCACCCGAACCTTTTTTTAGACCTCAAAGATCTCTATTTGCCTGAAGGGGCGAGTATTATCAACGCGACAACGCGTTAGGATGAAGTATGATTGATTTTGATAAATTTGCCAAGTATTCCAAAGCGGGTCCAAGGTATACAAGTTACCCAACAGCCCCTGAGTTTCATGAGGGATTTACGCATAAAAGTTATGAGAGCATTTTGGCAACCCAAGATAAGAGCCGTAAACTCTCACTCTATTTTCACCTTCCGTTTTGCCGAAGTGCTTGTTACTTCTGTGGGTGTAACGTTGTTTATACCAGTAAGGAAGATAAAAAAGAGCGTTACATCAGCTACCTTGAGCGCGAATTAGAGCTACTTTCTAAGCATCTTGATACGTCTCGAGAAGTGATTCAAATGCACTTTGGTGGTGGTACACCAACTTTTTTTAGCGCACCACAATTGGAGCGCATTATTGGTACTATCAAGAGCCACTTCAAAAACTTTGCTAAAGATGCTGAAATCAGCTGTGAGATCGACCCTCGCTACTTAACCAAAGAGCAATTAGATGTGCTTACATGTAATGGTTTTAACCGTGTCAGTTATGGCGTGCAAGACTTCAATGATGAGGTTCAAAAAGCGATCCACCGCATTCAACCCTACGACGTGACAGATAATGTTGTTAAGATGGCAAAAAGTTCAGGTATTAAGTCAATCAATATGGACTTGATCTACGGACTTCCGTATCAAACCTTTGAAACGTTTCAAGAGACATTGCGTTTGGCGGTATCGCTTGATCCAAGCCGTCTGGCGGTTTTTAATTATGCACATGTGCCTTGGATGAAAAAATCCATGCGTAAAATTGATGAGACAACGCTTCCTCATCCGAGTGTCAAGCTTGCCATTATGCGTTATACCATCGACTATTTAGAGTCTAACGGCTATAAAATGATCGGTATGGACCACTTTGCAAAACCAGATGATGAGCTTTTCTTAGCCATTGAAAAAGGAGAATTGCACCGCAACTTCCAAGGCTACACGACCAAAGGTGGCGCGGACTTAATCGGTATCGGTTTGACGAGCATTGGCGAAGGGCTGAAACACTACGTGCAAAACTTTAAAGAGATGGACGCGTATGAAAAAGCCATAGATGTGGGTGTATTGCCCGTGCATCGTGGGCTTACACTCAATGATGATGATGTGCTTCGCAAAGCGGTTATCATGGAGATGATGAGCAACTTTAAGCTCAATATCGCGGGCATTGAACAAGCCTTTGGTATTGATTTCTTTGACTATTTTGCCGATGCAGTGGCAGCACTTGCACCATTTGAGCAAGAAGAGCTGGTTATCGTTGATAGAGTTGCAAAAAAGATTTTAGTTAATACCACAGGCACACTGCTCATTCGCAACATTGTGATGCCTTTTGATGCATACCTCCAAAAAATCCCTGAAGACAAACGACGCTTCAGTAAAACGGTGTAACAGATGTTTAAATTTAATGTAACGAGCGATGCATGTGTCAAGTGTGGTAAGTGTATACCTGTTTGTACGATTCACGAAGTAAACCGTGATGAAGTTACCAGTCCAAGAGGTTTTCTTGATCTTCTTGGTGCATACCAACGAGGTGAACTAGAGCTGGACAAAAACGCAAAAAGTATTTTTGAAAGCTGTTTTTTATGCACTAACTGTGTGGATGTTTGTCCGAACGACTTGCCTGTGGATATGCTGATAGAGCAAGCACGTAATGACATTCGCAAAAAATTTGGGCTTGCGTGGTACAAAAAGCTCGCCTTTTTCTTGCTTCGCAATCGTAACATCATGGATGTTCTCGCACGCTTTGGCTTTATGTTTCAAACCTGTGGTTTCAAAATGGTGGAGAAAAAAAGCTCGATGTACTTGCGAAACTTCCCCATTATCAAGATGGACAGACTTTTTCCAAGTCTCGCAAAAAAGACCTTCTTAAACTCCCATCCCGATGTCATCCATAATGGCGGCAAAGGCAAAGTGGGCATTTTCATCGGCTGCTTAGCCAATTACATGTATACCGACATCGGCAAGTCGCTACTTGAAATTTTAAAAGAGTTGCAGATAGATGCTTATCTCATAAAACAACAAAAATGCTGTGGTGCACCGCAATACTTTACAGGTGATTTTGATAGTGTAGATTTTCTTGCTAAGTTTAACATCCAGTATATCGAAGGTTTTAAGGATGAACTCGATGCCATCATCATCCCTGAAGCTACTTGTAGTGCAATGATCAAAGCAGACTACGTACACTTTTTCCACGATCAACCTGAGTGGCAAGCAAGGGCTAAAGCGATTGCTCCACACAT
>JAVHRG010000114.1:0-3926 GCA_036171535.1 Sulfurospirillum sp.
TTCGAATAGTGCCGATGAAAGCATGGCTAAAAGCAGTGCCATCATCTCTCCATTTGGCGATGTAACCAGCGATGACAACCATAAACTTATAATGCATTTTTTTGATTTTGACGAAATCAAAAAAATGCGACGATATCTTGACATAGGATTAACCCATAATGCCGCAAACGGCTCAATTTAACACCAAAATTAGTTTTCAAAAACATAAAAAGATGGCAGATGAGATTGCCAAAATTTGTCCTATAAGTCCCAACGTTTATGATGCTTTTTGCCAAAGTGAACGTGAACTTTTTGTACCACAAGGTATGAGTATGCACGCTTACAAACTCGATGCTCTACCGCTTGTGGCTAACCAGTGGATCAGCTCACCTTTAACAGTCGCTAAAATGACAGAAGCCCTTACATGTAAAGGCGCTGATAGTGTTTTGGAAATTGGCTGTGGCAGTGGTTACCAAGCGCTTATTTTAAGTAAAGTGATCCGTCGTGTCTTTACCATTGAACGTATTGAAAGGTTGCTTAAAGAAGCACGTGAACGCTTTAAAACCTTAGGAATTACGAACATTCATACACGTTTTGATGATGGACAAAATGGATGGAGAGAGTTTGCTCCCTACGATCGCATCCTTTTTTCGGCTTCAACGCCTGAAGTGCCACAGAAGCTTTTTGAACAGTTAAAAGTGGGAGGGGTTTTGGTAGCACCTATTGAAAAAGGGGATAAACAGATTATTACCCGTTTTATCAAAATGCAAGAGGGTATACGCAAAGAGGCATTGGACAACTGCCTCTTTGTTCCCGTAAAAGATGGTCGTGAATTTTAATACTTTTTCACAATTTGCTTGATTAATAACTGAGGTGTCACGAGCCCTCGATAATCATTGCGTGAAATGGTAAAAAGAATATCAATGTGATCACCCTGTTTGGCTTTGATATCATAATTGAAAAAGAGCGCTTCGAGGGCATTACTTCCCTCCTGCAAAATAAGCTTTAAATGCTGACCATCTTTACCTATCAAACGATCAACTTTAACGGCAATATTGCGCAGTAAAAAGCTTGGCTTTGGATTCTTCTGTCCATAAGGTTCTTGATTCTCTAAAATTTCCAATAACTCAAAATCAATCTGATCTGCACTAATTTCACCCAAAAGATCGTTATCTGCTTCTAATGCTTCTTGTGTAAGCAGGCTTGATGCTTCAACTAAATTGATTCTAAATTGTTCTAAATGTTTAATTTCAATCGAAACACCTGCTGCACCCTTATGTCCTCCAAATCCAAGTAAAAGAGACTCTTGAGAGCGAATAAGCTCTAAGATATTGACATCACCAATACCCCTAGCACTTCCTTTGGCTTTTTCATCTCTGATAGAAAATACAATAGCAGGCTTTTTAAAGCGTTTGGAGAGCCGAGAAGCGACAATCCCTACAATACCCTCATGCCACTCTTCTCCCCATGCTACGATGATATTTTCGTTTTCTTTGACGTAAGGAAGCGTGGATTCAAATAAGAGGCGCTCTTCTTCTTTACGTGCTTCATTGAGGGAAACAATGTAATCGAGCTTTTTCAGGGCATCATCCAGATTTTTTGATTTTAAAAATTCATAAGAGAAGATTGCATCTTCCATACGACCTGAACTATTAATCAATGGTCCTATCAAAAATGAAATATCATCCCCTTCCAAAGTTTTTTTACCAAAATAGTGTTTAATGGCTTCAAAAGCAGCACGTTTTGAGTGATTAAGCTCAACAATACCTTTTTTGACCATGACACGATTCATACCCACAAGCTCCATCATATCGGCCATAATTGCAATGCAGAGAAGATCTAGGAAGCTGGAGAGATTATATTCAACTCCTAGTTCTTCTTTGAGCGCTGCGACCAAATACCACGCTACTTGTGCACCACAAATTTCACAATGCGGAAAAGCGCAATCTTCTTGTTTTGGATTAACAATAGCATAGGCTTCAGGCAAAATAGAGGGGATACTATGATGATCCGTGATAATCAGATCAATTCCTTGTGCTTTACAAATTTGCGCCGCTTCAATGGCAGAGATACCATTATCAACAGTGATAATCACATGCACATCAAGCTTTGCCACGATCTCTGGGTTTAAACCATACCCATCGGTAAATCGATTGGGAATAATCAAGGAATAATCCACACCCAAATCATCAAAGAATTGACTTAAAATCACCGAAGAGATCACGCCATCAACATCATAATCACCAACAATAGCAATTCGTTCATGGTTCCGCATTGCATCAGCAATACGTTTAGATGCCCTAGCAATGTCTTTTAAAGAGGAGGGCTTAGGAATTTCATTTAAACGGGTACATTCATCATTCTCAAACCTGCTTTGAAGAATCCGTTTTATATCCTCTTTGCTGAGTAGGCTAGCCATTTTGGCGTTGTAACAAAGCCGCTTTTGCAAAACCTAAAATGGTTTTATTTGGGTTTGTTAAACGTGATGTAAACTCAGGATGGAATTGAACTCCTAAAAACCATGGATGTCCTTGAAGCTCTACGGCTTCGATTAGACCATTGCTCTCACCACTGACGATAAGCCCCTCTTTTTCAAAGGCTTCACGGTATGCTGGATTTGCTTCATATCGGTGACGATGGCGCTCACGAATCACTTTAGCACCATCATAAACAGCTCTAAGCAACGAACCTGACTTTGTCTCACACTCATAACCACCTAAGCGCATCGTTCCACCTAATGGACTTTGGAACGTACGAAGCTGTTTTTGGCCACTTGCATCCATAAAAGAGTCAATCAAATAGATAATAGGATTTTTACATGCAGGATTAAATTCAGCCGAATTTGCATCTTCTAGATGAAGCACATTGCGTGCAAATTCAATCATCGCAAGTTGCATTCCAAGACAAATGCCAAGATAAGGAATTTTGTGTTCTCTTGCGTAACGAATAGCGGCCATTTTACCCACAACACCACGCTCACCAAAACCACCCGCAACTAAGATACCATCAACATCCGAGAGAATCTCTTCACAGCCTTTCTCTTCAATCATTTCTGAATCAACCCAACGAATTTTCACTTTAGCATTCAGATTGGCTCCAGCGTGAATCAACGATTCAGTCAGTGATTTGTACGACTCTTTCAGGTCAAGGTATTTACCTACAAAGGCGATCATCAATTCATCACGTGGCGCAATCACACGTTTAACCAAAAGATCCCACTCATCCATATGTGGTGTCAGTTCACCCAAATCCAATGCTTCTGAAATCGGCACTAAAATATTCTCTTTGAGAAAACTAAGCGGCACTTGATAAATCGTTGTCGCATCCAAACACTCAATGACAGAATTTCGCTCAACGCCACACGAGAAAGCCAGTTTATTTTTAAGTTCTTTTGGCAGAGGGTATTCAGAGCGACAGATCAACATATCAGGCGTTATACCAATACGACGAAGCTCTTGAACAGAATGTTGCGTTGGTTTTGTTTTAAGCTCACCTGCCGCTTTAATGAACGGAACGAGTGTGAGATGAATGTTCATCGCACGACGTTTTCCAAGCTCACTCTTCAATGAACGAATCGCCTCTAAAAATGGTAATCCTTCAATATCACCAACCGTTCCACCGATCTCAACGATAAGAATATCTTGACCACGACCTGCTTCTTTGATACGGTTGGCAATCTCATCGACGATATGAGGAATCACTTGAATCGTTTTACCAAGGTAATCCCCGCGACGCTCTTTTTCAATTACGGCAGAGTAAACGCGCCCTGTGGTAAAGTTATTAGATTGCGTTAGATTTTCATCCAAAAAACGCTCATAATGCCCAAGATCAAGGTCAGTCTCTGCCCCATCATCAGTGACAAAAACCTCTCCGTGCTCCAAGGGGCTCATCGTACCAGGATCGACATTGATATAAGGATCTGCCTTGAGAATGCTGACCTTAAAGCC
>JAVHRG010000115.1:0-3910 GCA_036171535.1 Sulfurospirillum sp.
CCCTCTTTTTGTTTATCGAGGAGTTTTCGCTTTCGGGTAATATCGCCACCGTAACATTTGGCAGTCACATTTTTCCCCATAGATTTTACCGTTTCACGTGCAATAACCTTAGTACCAATGCTGGCTTGAATTGCCACTTCAAAAAGTTGACGAGGAACAATCTCTTTCATCGCTTTGACAAAGTCACGTCCTCTGGTTTGCGCACTTACACGTGGAACAATAATGGAAAGTGCATCCACAGGCTCACCTGCGACTAAAAGATCAAGCTTGACCAAATCACCGACTTGATACCCAATCGGCTCGTAATCAAAGCTTGCGTACCCTTTGCTGACCGATTTGAGTTTGTCGTAAAAATCCATCACAATTTCATTGAGTGGAATTTCATACTCCAAAAGTACACGCTCAGGACTGAGGTAGTCCATCTTTTTTTGCATACCGCGTTTGTTATTCATCAAAATGATGATGTTACCCAAAAATTCAGTCGGCGTTAAAACGGTTGCTTTAACATACGGTTCTTGAATCTCTTCAAATTCATTGACAGGAGGCAGTTGACTTGGGTTTTGAATATCAAGCACCGTCCCTTTCGTCGTTTTCACTTTGTACGTAACAGTTGGTGCCGTAGCAATCAAATCAAGGTCAAACTCTCGCTCCAAACGCTCTTTGATAACTTCCATATGTAAAAGTCCCAAGAAACCAACCCGAAAACCAAAGCCAAGTGCGGCAGAGGTTTCAGGCTCATACGAAATGCTTGAATCATTGAGTTTAAGTTTATCAAGCGCGTCTCTGAGTTCTTCAAATTTGTCGGTTTCAATCGGGTAAAGTCCCGCAAAAACGAACTGTTTGACCTCTTTAAAACCAGCGATTGGCTCTTTCGTTTTATTACGAAAATCTGTAATGGTATCGCCTACTTTAACGTCCCCAACATTTTTAAGACCCAGTACGACAATGCCCACTTCGCCTGTTTTAATTATCGGTGTTTTTTCAAGAACAAGCGGATGCGGATACATAAGGTTCAACACTTCATGTTTTTTACCCGTACCCATGACATACACTTCTTGCCCTTTTTTGATCGCGCCATCGTAAACACGAACCAACGCAAGAGCGCCTAGATAGTTATCAAACCAACTATCGTAAATGAGTGCTTTAGTCGGAGCGTCTTCATCGCCTGTTGGGGCAGGGATTTTGTCGACAAGGGTATCGAGAAGCTCTCTGATACCAATACCACTTTTAGCACTGACACTTAAAGCTTCGGAACAATCAAGTCCAATAGTATGTTCGATTTCATCTTTTACACGCACAGGATCAGCTGCAGGAAGGTCAATTTTATTGAGAACGGGAATAATTTCTAAGTTATTTTCCAATGCAATGTACACATTGGCAATGGTTTGGGCTTCAACACCCTGAGAGGCATCAACCACCAAAAGCGCTCCATCACTGGAAGCTAAGGAACGGCTGACTTCATACGAGAAGTCAACGTGACCTGGTGTGTCGATAAGGTTGAGAATGTAGGGTTGTCCATCTTTAACATACGTCAGTCGCACACTTTGAGCTTTAATGGTAATGCCACGCTCTTTTTCAATGTCCATGGTGTCCATCATCTGCGCAGTCATTTCACGCGCACTGACCGCACCACACTCTTGAATGAGACGATCTGCTAAGGTACTTTTGCCATGGTCAATATGAGCGATAATACAAAAATTACGAATATGTTTCTGCATTAAACAAACAATCCATTGACACTTTCATTGTGATAAACACGACGAATAACTTCTGCAAAAACAGGAGCGACACTCAAAACTTTGATTTTATCATTGGCTTCTTTGAGAGGAATGGTATCGGTAACGATCAATTCATCCAATTCACCTTTTGTGATACGCTCATACGCAGGACCACTGAGAACTGCGTGTGTACAACATGCCATAACACTTGTAGCGCCTCTTTTTTTAAGCACTTCTGCCGCTTTAACAATCGTACCAGCTGTATCGATCATGTCATCCACTAAGATCACATCTTTGCCGTTGACATCGCCGATAATGTTCATCACTTCAGACTCATTGGCTTTTTCACGACGTTTATCAACAATAACCATATCAACACCGAGTAATTTTGCAAAACTTCTTGCACGTGCAACGCCACCGATATCAGGACTTGCAATAATAGGATTTTTAAGATTTTTAGCTTTAACATAGTCATTAAAAACAATAGAACCATAGAGGTTATCAACAGGGATATCAAAGAAGCCTTGAATTTGACCGGCATGAAGGTCAATCGTTACAACACGATCAATACCTGCCGTTTGCATCATATTAGCAACAAGTTTTGCCGTAATTGGAACCCTAGGGGCTGCTTTTCGATCTTGTCTAGCGTATCCGAAGTAAGGGACAACCGCGGTAATACTGTTAGCTGAGCTTCTTCGCAGAGCATCGGTTAGAATGAGTAATTCCATTAAATTAATATTTGCAGGCGCACACGTTGATTGAATAATAAACACGTCTTTCCCACGCACACTCTCGCTCACTTGAACACTGATTTCACCATCGCTAAAGCGTTTGATCTCAGCCGCTGAAAGTGGTAACGAAAGATGTTTAGCAACCCTTTTAGCAAACTCTGGATTTGCTGTTCCTGCAAAGACTTTGTAGCCTCTCATATGAAATATCCTTTACATCAAAAAGTTCTCTATTTTATCCTATAGGTACTTAAGATAGCGTTAACACTCTTTTAACATTAAAGTGCCATACTATCAATATAATTTATTCATATTATAAGCATAAAGGATCATATATGTATTCACTTAGACGCTTTACCTCTTTATGTATTGGCTTCTCTTTTCTCATCATGAGCTACACGGGTATTATTCTTTTTCTCTCGCCTAAAGGCAGAGTCGCAAACTGGACAAACTGGCAGATTTTAGGGCTTGATAAAACGCAATATGCTAATTTACATGTAACGTTTATGGTGCTCTTTTTAGTGGGTATGCTCTTTCATATTTACCTTAATTGGAATGCACTTATCAACTATTTCAAAAACAGATCACGGGAGTTTTCACTTTTTACCAAAGAGTTTCTTTTAGCCTTTGGATTCAATCTTCTTTTTCTTCTTGGAACTCTTTATTATTGGGTTCCATTTGAACAATTTTTGGATTTTCAAAATGACATTAAAGCCTCTTGGGAAAGAAAAGTCGATCAAGCACCTTATGGACATGCTGAACTCTCCACGTTAGAAGAGTTTTCCATGCGTACCAATAACACTGTTTCAACCATAACCTCTCAATTAAACGCACATAAAATTCAAGGGGTTAATTCTTCAAAAACAATTACACAAATTGCTAAAGAAAACAATAAATCCCCCGCTCAAATTTTTGATATCATTAACACTAAACCTCAATCTCAAAGCCCTATCTCTGGTGGAGGATACGGTAAATTGACCCTTAAAGAAGCCAGTATACAACAAACATTTGAACTTGAGAAAGCATTACATATTATCCACGAAAAAGGCTTTAACGCAACAGAAAATTCAACGATGAAAGAATGTGCAGAAGCTTTACATGTAAAGCCTATCGAGCTCTTAGAATTACTCAAAACAACCCAAGGAAAGGAGTTAAAATGAAAAAAGCACTCATGCTTTTAGCAATGGTCAGTCTTGTCGGTTTAAATCTTTCTGCCGCAGATACAACGCGTGGACCTCTTGTATTTGAAGCGTACGATAAAAATAAAGATGGTGTTATTACTCAAGAAGAGTTTGATGCTGTGAAAGCGGAGCGTATGAGCGCGAAAGCAGAAGCGGGAATGCCCATGAGAAATGCTGCCAATTCACCTGATTTTGCCTACTTCGATACCAATAAGGACGGTAAAATTACTAAAGAAGAGCTTCAAGCGGGGCAATTGCAGCGTATGCGTTCAAGATAAAATAC
>JAVHRG010000116.1:0-3894 GCA_036171535.1 Sulfurospirillum sp.
ACTATTTCGAGTTTGATAAGATAGGATACGGAGGATTACTGATCACATTTGAGCAAGAGTACAAAGGGCCTTATATTGGTATGGGGACATCGTACCAATACGATGATTTTATCTTCGATGCTAGCGCACAATACAGCCCATTTATGAGCGTTTCCTATACCGATATACATCATTTACGCCCTTTTATCGAAACCAGTCATTTTGATGATACCTCAATGGTTTCCCTCCATCTTGGAACGACCTATCAGCTCAGTACACATCAAAACATCATTGTCTCCTATGCTTTGACCCGCTATGCTTTTGAAAGAGGTGATAGATATAGAGTCTTCACCGATGTGGGAGAGGCCTATTATTGGGAAAATATGGCTGCACTTAAGAGTGAAAATAGCCAAATCTCTTTAGCCTATCGTTACACTTTTTAGCATACACCATGATACAAATGTGAAGAAAGAAATAGGGCTAATTTTTCAACCAAATTTTTACATGTAAACGTAAAACGATACAATAAGCCTCTTGTAGATTTTATGTATAATGAGCTTTATGAAAATCCTACTCCTTGAAGATGACCCAATTCTTAGCGAGATAATCGAAGAGTTTTTAGTGGAACATGGTTTACATGTAAAGCTCTTTTACGACGGCAAAGAGGCGCTTGATGCTATTTTTGAGTACAAGTTTGACCTTCTCCTTCTTGACATCAATGTCCCAAGCCTTAATGGTTTTGAGCTTTTAAAAGAGATCAAAAACGCTCGCATTACCACGCCTGTCATCTTCATCACGTCACTGGATCAAATCAGCGATGTGAAAAAAGGCTTTGCTTTAGGAGCAGAAGATTACCTCAAGAAACCGTTTGATCTTGAAGAGCTTTTAGTGCGTATTGAACGCACCAAAAAACTTCACAACATCGATACAAACGAGCGTATTACACTCACAAACGAACTCTTTTTTGATCCTTCTAATTACGAGATCATCACGCCTGAGACGTCGTATAAACTCCGTAAAAAAGAGGCGCAACTGTTGGAGTATTTCCTCAAAAACAAAAACAGGGTACTGAGTTTTGAAGAGATCATCGAAGAGGTGTGGCGCTTTGAAGAGACACCCACGCACGCGACCGTTCGCACTTACATCAAAAACCTTCGCAGTTACGGGCTTGACGCGTTGATCGAAAATACTAAAGGGGTCGGTTATGTCTTTAAGCCATTATGAGAAACGCTCTCTCATTCGCTTTTTACTGATCTATTTACTCTCCATCTATACCTTTATACTCATCTTAGCGGGCATGTTTTACACCATTCAGATGAACAATATGTACGAAAATTACGCGCTTAAAATGCGTGCCACCGCCTCTGCCATCTCGCATAAAATCATCACGGCACATATGATGGAAGATGATGAATTGGAAAAATGCTTTAGCCAAAAGTCCATTGAGCAGTGCTTTGGCGTTGATGAAGGCTATCAAGTGGCACTTTTTGGCGTGGGTCAAAAACCTTTACATGTAAGCTTCAGTGAAAATGTAGACTTTGAGCAAAAATTCTACCTCAAAAACGATAGCTTTTTTTACGTAGACGATAGCGCACAACATCATCTTGGTGTCCACGACATTGTCATCAAGAAAGCCCACATATCGAGCATTATCAATGCGATCAAGTACGAAATCGTGCTTTATCTTCTTTTGAGTCTTGCCTTTGCTACACTCTTGGGGTATGTGCTCGCCAAACTTTTTTTAAAACCCATCAAAGCAGAGATCGAAACGCTTGATACTTTTATCAAAGATTCGACGCATGAGCTCAACACGCCGATCACCGCGATTTTGATGAGCATTAGTAGTCTCAAAGATGTGGACGAGAAAAAACGCAAACGCATTGAACTCAGTGCAAAACGTATCGCAACCTTATATGGTAACCTCAGTTACATGCTTCTGCATGACAAACAGAATGAGGAAAAGAGCGATGTTGATGTGAAAAAGCTCATAGAGGAACGTCTCGAATATTTTGCAGATTTAATGGCGAGTAAACACATTGACTTAAGCCTAAATCTACACGAAAAATCTTTACATGTAAACGAAGAGAGCCTCACCAAACTCATCGACAACCTGCTTTCCAATGCCATCAAATACAACCGCTTTGAAGGAAGCATTGAAGTTATACTGGACTTTGAAAAGTTAAGTGTTAAAGACAATGGTATCGGTATCGAGAACTCTAAACTAGGAGACATCACCAAACGCTATAAACGCGCTAACAGCGATAAAGGAGGCTTTGGCATTGGGTTGGACATTGTCAACACCATCTGCAAAGCTAATAGTTTTAGGCTTGAAATCACCTCCATTAAAATGGAAGGATCTACTTTTTCCATCTATTTCTAATCACTATTTTTCGTCATTTTTAGTTCTCTTAAACCAATCTTTCCTCAAAAAATAAGTTCCAAATTTTATACATTACTATTATAATAAACTTACTTGACAATACTCTACTAAAATGCTATTATTCTAAAAATTAAAAAGGAGGCAACATGGTAGATGATAAAAAACGTAGTATCGTTAAAGCAATCTCATGGAGAACACTCGGAACAGTTGATACCATGTTGATCAGTTTTATCGTCACAGGAAGCCCACTTGCCGCTATTTCTATTGGTGGATTTGAGCTTATCACTAAAACCTTGCTCTATTACTTTCATGAACGAGCATGGAATAAGATCGATTTTGGTCGCCAAAAATTACAATTAGAGTATCAGATATGAGCCAAAACTATGAGGTAAAAGTCGCAGAAGCGATTAATTCACTGAAAGAGCTTGTTGGCGCGAAAGCACTTAAAGTAACGTTGGCATTCAGCCATCAAAATGAAGATGCGATTGCCATTTCTTTAGCACAAAAAGCAGGGATTGATTTTGATCTGTTTACGCTTGAAACGCATAAACTATTTCTTGAATCACTCTCCTATCAAAAAGAGATTGAAGCCTTTTTTGGCGTAACAATCAAGAGCTTTAGTGCAAGCGATGAACAGATCAAAGCACTCGAAGCAAAAGTCGGAGAGTACGGAATCTATGATGATATCAACTTACGCAAAGAGTGTTGCCATGTACGTAAACTCATTCCTTTAGCTCAGGCACTTAAAGGGTATGATGGCTGGATCAGCGGTATTCGCATCGCGCAATCCATCACTAGAAGCGATACAAAATTGGTCGAATTTGATACTAAATTTGAGCTCTTAAAGTTCAACCCCCTCGCCCACTTTAGCGATGAAGAGGTTGAACGTTATATGCGCGAAAATGCCATACCTCAAAATGCCTTATACGCCAAAGGTTTTAAAAGCATCGGGTGTCAGCCCTGCACACGTGCCATCAAAGAAGGCGAAGACATCAGAGCAGGCAGATGGTGGTGGGAAAATCCCGAACATAAAGAGTGCGGATTGCATCTGCATAAGGAGAAATTGTAATGGATCATTTAGACAGACTTGAAGCCCAGAGTATCTACATTTTGCGAGAAGCGTACCGAAGCTTCCCAAACCTTGCCATGCTTTGGAGCATCGGTAAAGATAGTACGGTACTTTTGTGGCTCACACGAAAAGCATTTTTTGGACATGTACCCTATCCGCTCGTGCATATCGACACGGCATTTAAAATCCCTGAGATGATTAAATACCGCGATGAAATTGCCATTCAATGGGACTTAAATTTAGTCGTCGGACAAAACAAAGAAGCGCTTGCGAAAGGTGAAACCTTTGTCAATGGACTCGATCGCCTCAGCTGCTGTAAAAAACTCAAAAGCGATGCGCTCAAATACACACTCGATGGTACGTGGGCAAGACGCAAATGGAATCCCTACAAAAAAACATGGGAAGATGAGTTAAACGGTGCACCGTATACGGGTGTCATCGTCGGTGTTAGGGCGGATGAAGAGGG
>JAVHRG010000117.1:0-3849 GCA_036171535.1 Sulfurospirillum sp.
CTTTGGTAAAAACGCTTCGGTCAATACCGCAGGATTGGTCGCATCGACCATGAACATCACCGATAAGAATTTTATGAACGGTCACTACACCTTTGAATCCACAGGGTCAAACGCTTCTGTGATTAATATGGGAACCATCCATGTGACCGATGGGGCATATGTCGCATTGTTAGGCAAAGAGGTTGCCAACCAAGGACTCATCCAAGCGACCAAAGGGACGGTTGCCCTCACCGCAGGGGATAAAGTAAGCCTTAACTTTATTGGGGATTCGTTAGTAGGAATTGCCATCGACCAAGGAACCCTCAATGCCCTTGTAGAAAATAAAGGTGCCATCATCGCGGATGGGGGAACCATCCTCCTCACCACCCAAGCTGCTAATGATCTTATCAATGGGGTCGTCAACAACAGCGGTCTTCTTCAAGCCAAAAGTTTGGATGACATCACAGGGCATATCGAACTTTACGCCCATGGTGGGACAACCAACGTCAGTGGTACGCTGGATGCCTCAGGTGGATTTATCGAAACTTCAGGAAAAGAACTCAGTGTGGCAAGTGGAACCACGATCAAAGCTGCCAATTGGTTGATTGATCCCACTGACATCACGATCGAATCAGCAGGGGGGAGTAGCTTAGCTGGAAGTAGTATCAGCGGAGGAACATTGACCTCAACCCTTAATGGAGGGACAGCTGTCACCTTATCGGCTACCAACGACATCAATATCAATCAAGCGTTCACATGGTCACAAAGCCTCCTCACCCTTACCGCAGGGCATGATATTAACGTCAATGCTGCGATAAGTGCCAGTGGTACAGCAGGGTTGGCACTAACCTATACCAATGCGCTTACGATGGGGATGAATGGCGGTAGAACCGCGTTTATCGGAAATATTTCCCTAGCCGATAGCAGCACGATCAGTCTCAACGGAGTGGATCAAACCATCATTCGGGATATGACAGCGTTGCAAAACATGAATTCGGCGTTAAGCGGTAATTATGTGTTGGGGACGAATCTTGATGCAACGGGTGTTACTTTTGCACCCATAGGAAATCCATACATGAATGGCGCTTTTTCGGGAACACTGGAGGGGCTTGGTCATACTGTAAGTGCTTTGACGATCGATACACCCGCTAGCAGTTACGGCAATTACGTGGGTCTGTTTGGTTATATAGAGAATGCACACATTGGTAATATCGGCATTGAAAATGCCAATATGACGGGTAACTATGTTGGTGGATTGGCGGGTGCTGCAGGTAGTTCTAGCATAACCAACAGCTATGCTAACGGAGCTATTGTTGGGTCACAGAACGTTGGTGGATTAATTGGGACGGTAGACTTAACTACGATAGAGGGGTCAAGTGCAACAGGCACCATTACCCTCAATAAAACCAATGGTTATCTGCAAAATATCGGCGGTCTGGTAGGGGCTTCTTCGACCAGTACGATCAATAACAGCAACGCAGCCGAAACGATTACTATTGCCGATACGATAAGTCCAGGGGGTAATGGTAATGTTTCACAGATTGGCGGTCTTGTCGGAAATTCAGCTAATGATACGATCAGCAACAGCAGTGCCACGGGTACGATTACCATTAATACAACCAATGATGCTGGTAATATGTCTGTCCAAAATATCGGTGGACTGGTCGGGAGTGCGTATAATTCAACCCTGAGCAATGATACTTCGCACAATGCCATTGCCATCACGTTATCGAATACCAATAATGGTTATTCGTATATTCAAAATATCGGTGGGCTGGTTGGGACTATGAACGGTACTACCATCGACAGTTCCTCTTCTACAACAACAACAATCGATACGGGTAATGCCACGAATGTCAACAATGTGGGTGGTTTGGTCGGAAGTATGGACGCGAGTTCAAGTAACGACCTTTACGTGGGTACTTATTACGCTACGCAAGCCGATGCGAACAGTGCCAAAGTTGCGTATGATGCACGCAGTGATGTACAAGCACTTATTGCACAGGGAGGGCAACTACAATCAAGTTTTTACGATTACAGTGGAAATTCATGGGCAGGTTCTACACCGTATTATTTTTATGGCTATGTGACAACCTATAGTGGCAGTACAATTACGAATTCTACCGCTTCGGGTTCGATAAGTGCCGCTAGTGGAAATCAGTTTGGCGGATTGGTTGGATATAGTAATCGCTCATCAATTAATAATTCCAGTGCGGCAGAGACGATTGCTATCGCCTCTACGGTCTCAGCAGGGGGAAATGCGTATGTTCAAAATATCGGTGGACTTGTAGGACAATCTTCGTATGATACGATCAGTAACAGCAGTGCTACGGGTGCTATAACCGTAACTGAAAACAATGATGCAGGCAATGTGGGTGTTAGTAATATTGGCGGGCTTATCGGAAATGCACAAAACTCAACGTTGAGTAACGATACCATACATAATGCGATGACGATCAGCCTATCGGATACCAATAATGGTTATTCGTATAGTCAGAATATCGGAGGAGTGCTTGGTAATTCGACGTTGAGTACGATGAGTCATTCGGATGCAAGTGGTACGATTACTCTAACTACTACGTCTAGCAATGGATATGGTGTCGGTGGTTTGGTGGGAACTATGGATGGCAGCACCATCGATGGTTCCTATTCTACCGTCTCAATTAATGCTGCGAATATCTCTAATGTGGGGGGATTGGTTGGAAATATGACTGCTAATACGCAACATAATCTTACTCAGTACATTTCCAGTGGACTTGCGACGCAAGCCGATCTTGATAATGCCATAGCCGCATACAGTGCACGCAGTGATGTACAGGCTCTGGTTGCACAGGGGGGGACATTACAAACAGGCAGTTATGGTTTTACCAATTGGGGTGCTGGTAACAGCTATTATTTTTACGGATATGTAAATGTCGCTACCAAAAGTGCTATCACCAATTCGTATGCGACAGGCTCGATTAATGCGAGTAACGGAAGCTCCATCGGCGGTTTGGTGGGAGTCATGGATACGTCCACTATCACCAACAGTTATTCTACCGGTGTGGTAAATGGTACATCGGGTGTGGGTGGTCTTGTTGGAGGTGTGGGAAATTCCACTATTACCGACAGTTTTTATGACAGTACGGTTAATCCAACGTTGATGGCAGATAGCAATAATGTCGCTAAAACAACGGCTCAATTGCATACCCAAAGTACCTTTGCCAATTGGGATATCTCTTCTGTGGGTGGAGATGGTAGCGTATGGCGCATTTATGAGGGAAATACTGCCCCTCTTTTACGCTCCTTTTTGACGCAAGTGACGGCTACTGTTTCGATGAACAATGGAGTCACGCAAGTGTATGATGGGACAACCGCTATTGCCAATGCAACCGGGACGGTAGCGTGGAGTGATGCAAACGGTGCTATTACGCCTGATAGTAGTAAATTGTTTGGATCAGGATTAATCGCAAGCAGTAAAAATGTGGGAACCCAAACCGTTTTACTGGGGCAATACTCCAATCAATCGGGGTATGACATTACAACAGCAGGATCGGGAAGTGTCGAGATCACCAAAGCCAACCTTGTCGTAAGTGGACTCACCGCCCAAAGTAAAACCTACGATGCGACTGTTGATGCGACCTTGAGTGGTACTGCAACGGTCAGTGCCTTAGGAAGTGATAGCGTTACCCTCAGTGGAAGTGCGACAGGGGCGTTTGGGGATAAAAACGTTGGAATCGCTAAAGCTGTTACGATTGCAGGATTGAGTTTGTCAGGAACGGATGGAGGAAACTATAATTTAGTTGCTCCTTCTAGCTTAACCGCCGATATTACTAAAGAGCCACTTGCAAATCTAAACCTCAAATATTTCAAAAATCAGCATAGATTTCG
>JAVHRG010000118.1:0-3841 GCA_036171535.1 Sulfurospirillum sp.
TTTTTCACTTTTTAATCGCTTCTTTTTTACACCAGGATTTCCTTCGATGTCCTGGCCTATGGTCAAAGAAGCCCTTGATAAGCACTTTCCCACACAAACTAAACTTTTTAGCACGTCATTTATCGTTGAAGCCGCTGAAAATGACTTAATAGAGATTATGGAAGCACTGCCCCCAGAACTCAATTTTTCTTCGCTGCCTCGTTTTGAGGAGAAAAAGCGGATTGTTGAAATCTATCTTGCGCATACAGACCAAGCTTTTGTAGAGCATTGGGCGGATTTTTTTAAAGAGAGTGTCTTAAAAAAAGGGAAAGTGATTAGGGGTTGTTAACGTAATAACGATCAATTCCATCACTAATACCATCCACGAGTTGTTTTTGGTATTGAGGATTGACCATATTATCAGATTCTTCAGGATTAGTGATATACCCCAGCTCAATTAATACCGAAGGCATTGTTGCCCCTACTAAGACCCAAAAAGGTGCTTCTCTAACCCCGCCATCTTCGACATTGTATTTCTTCTTGACGGCTTTTAACATACTTGATTGTATATCAATCGCAATTTTATTGGAAAGCACAATTTTCTCGCGATTGAAAACATTAAGGAATGTCTCTTTAGAGTAAAAATCCATCTCTTCCATTGTAGATTGATTTTCTAAAGCTGCTACATTTTTAGAGCGCTCAGATCGATCAGGAGAGAGGAAAAATGTCTCCAAACCTTTCATGGAAAGTTTTTTAGCCTCATTTGGAGCAGCATTTGCGTGCAAGGAAACAAATAGATCCGCATTTTTATCATTTGCCACTTTAGTACGATCTCTCAGTTCAATAAATTGATCACTTTGACGGGTATAAAAGACTTTATATCCACGTGATTTCAACTCTTTTCCTAATTGCAAAGCCATCTCTAGGACAAGATTTTTTTCAAGACGTTGTTTATATCCTGTTGCACCAGAATCCTTTCCTCCATGTCCAGCATCAATTACAATTGTCTTATCACGTTTTGAACCCTTTTTTGAGCTATTATTCATTGAAAAAGGGGTAGGAAGAGCTGTTACCGTTGCTGCTGCCACAGTAGCAGCACTTGTGGCGGCAGCTACAGGAACAATGGTTGAAGGAGTAGGTGTACTATTTTTTTTAGGAGACGTTTCTACACTAGGTTGTTGTTGAGGCTGTGGAATAGGTCGTTGCGTTAAGACAGGCTGTTTGTTAAGTGAAAGAATCACTTGGTTTTCAAATACACTTACGTACGTTTCAAAGGCGCTAGGGGCATCGAGAATAATGCGAATAGCATTATTGTTGTATTGACTGATACGTAAACTTTGCAATTTTTTAGGTGTCGTAATCGTCAGAGGCGCATTCATGATGATTGCTGGGATATCAATGATTTTTTTATAACTATCTGCGCTTTTAAGAACAAAAATTTTCACGCTACTTTCTACAACTTTAGCGCCAAAATCAAGCACAATTTCATCTTCATTGGTCACAACATGCTGAAGTACATTTTTACCATTATACGATTTAGGCAGTGCAGAATTTGTTTGTGTTGTTGCACTACCCGTTTGCATCGCTGATCTATTTTCGTTGACTGCAGGAGCAGGCATAGGAGCAAAGGCAGATGACGATGATACTGCAGAAGGAGGAGTATTGGAGGAGGAAACACCAAAACTCTCCTCTGAGGCAGGAGGAGGAACAAGGGGTTTAGAAGGAGCTGTTTTTTTACTCCCTTTACCCAATGTTGCTAGTTCTGATTCATACTTTGAGGCATCCAGTTTGAGAACTTTTGCTGTTTTAATCAATCGCTCTAACGTCTCTTTTTTAAGGTTTTCATCATTCCCAATGATCGATTGAATGTAGATAGCTTTAAGCCCATGAAAGATACGCAACATTTCATCGTTACTTGCACCATTCATTTGTGCATCATACTGCTGTAGCTGTTGCATATAATTGGGTGCGCCAAAAAGCACTACACACAGCAACAGTAAAACAAAAAATGATCTAATTAGTTTCCCCATACACCAACTTTGCAATCAGCTCTTTTACGCTGATAATTTCATTGAGTTTATAACCATTTGCCCCTGTAAAAAAGAGCCCTGTTTCGACTTTTCCCATATAGGCATCGCTCAAACTATCTGCAATACAATAACCTACTGCTTTAGCCTCTTGTCCTCTATGACACGGACTGACACAGTTACTAATACAACGAATAGGAGGCCCTTCTCTTTTTTCGACCATCTGAATAAGATTGGTTCGTACTCCTCTTGCAGGATAACCTACAGGTGATTTAAAGAGTTTAATATCTTCTTGGTGTGCTTTAAGTAAAACTTCTTTAAAATTTTTATCAGCATCACACTCATGCGTCCCGATAAAACGGGTTCCCATTTGAACACCATCAGCGCCTAAGCTCATCATTTTTAAAATATCATTGTGATCCCATACTCCGCCTGCAGCAAAAAGAGGAAACTCACCACCCCAAGCCTTAATTTCTTCACGAATAGGGCCAATCAAGTTTTCAAGCTGATACTCTTCCATAGCACATTGCTCATACGTAAAGCCTTGATGTCCACCGCTCAGAGGTCCTTCAACAACAATAGCATCGGGCAAGCGGTTATAACGTTGTGTCCAACGTTTACAAATAATTCTTAGTGCCTTGGCTGAAGAGACAATAGGCACGAGTGCTACGTCAGGATAGGCTGCCGTAAATTCAGGCATATTGGTTGGAAGTCCAGCTCCCGTAATAATAATATCAACCCCTGCTTCGCATGAGTCTTTAATGACGCGTTCATAGTCATTAATCGCGTAAAGAATATTCATTGCAAGTGGTTTTGAGCCACAAATTTTACGTGCATTTTCAACAATGGCAAACAAAGCCTCTTTAGAGTAAAAATTCTCTGTCTCAAAAGGACGTGTATTGATATTTTTTTTACTAAAACGTGTATTCTCATAATAGCCTGTTCCAACAGAGCTAATGACACCTAAACAGCCTTCTAAACTCACTGTGCCAGCAAGCTTATCCCAGCTGATTCCAAGCCCCATACCGCCTTGAATAATAGGATAATCAAGGGTGTATTTGCCAATTTTAAGAGGTTCAAATGCCATTACTGCACCTTTAATCGAGCAAATTTTCGCTTACCGACTTGCAGAATATACTCTCCACATTCCAATTGTAACTGTTCATCATCGACTTTGTCTTGATCAAGTTTTACCGCGCCTTGCTTAATATCACGCCTTGCTTGTGAGGTTGAAATTTCAAGTCCACAATCGACCAAAGCTTTGGCGATCCAAATAGGAGATTCTTTACATGTAAAGGTTTCAATGTCTGTTGGAATCTCATTTTGAGAATGAACACGGTCAAACTCAGCTTGTGCCTCAATAGCCTCAGCTTTGCCATGGTAACGCTCAACCATTTCTGCAGCAATCATCTCTTTTACATGTTTCGGATGAATAGTTCCTGCGGCAACATCGTTTTTAAGAACTTCAATTTCTTCAAGACTTTTTGTGCTTAAAAGCTCATAATAGCGCCACATCAAATCATCAGAGATACTGAGCATTTTGCCAAACATATCGGTTGGTGCATCCGTAACACCAATATAATTGCCTAAAGATTTACTCATTTTATTAACGCCATCAAGCCCTTCAAGCAAAGGCATCATAATGACGGCTTGCTCTTTGCCAATGTTATAGGCACGTTGTAAATGGCGCCCCATCAAAAGGTTAAACTTCTGATCAGTACCACCCATTTCGATATCACTCTTCATTGCAACACTATCGTATCCTTGAAGCAATGGGTATATAAATTCACTAATAGAAATAGGCGTTTGAGATTTATAACGTTTTTCAAAATCTT
>JAVHRG010000119.1:0-3809 GCA_036171535.1 Sulfurospirillum sp.
GGAGTTGATTTATACTGCCGAGTATTGAAGAAAAAGCGGCAAATCTGCTCTACTATGTCATCAAAGACCATGCTTTTTCAGATGGCAATAAACGCATCGGTTCGTTTCTCTTTATCCTCTTTTTACATAAGAATGGCATTGCATACAAGGTAAATAATGAATCCAAAATTAATGAGAATGCTTTAGTCTCACTCGCCCTTTTAGTTGCTGCAAGCGAGCCAAGCCAAAAAGAGCTCATGGTAAAGCTTATCGTCAATCTTTTAGGTGAAACAGATTAAAATACTTTACATGTAAAGATTATAAAGGAGTAAAAATGCAGTACAAACTTATCACAGGGCCTGATGACTCGACCTTTTGTGCGAGAATCACTGAGTTTTTAAATAATGGTTGGAAGTTACACGGAAACCCAGCATTGACGTTTAATGGTCAAACAGTGATCGCAGCGCAAGCGATTATTAAAGAAGAGGACAAAGATATAAAGGCGTGTGGATTTGCGAAATAAGAGCTTTACATGTAAAGCTCTTTTTAGTCTATGCTCTCAAACAACTCAGGTCGATACTCAAAGTGCATGGTGTCGTAGTGATACCATCTTCCGCCCCATACAAAGCCATGTTTTTCAAAAATATCGACGATCTCTTTAGGAAATTCATTGTGAAAATCATGTGTTTTGTCCCACTGCCAGTAGCGTGAGTAGTGCGTGTCAAGGTCGATAGCAATGCCGTAACTATGTGCACTTAAGCGCTCTGTTTTGGCAATCTTGCGAAAGAAATAGGTACCATCAACTTTTTTGAGGTATTTCATATACTCTTCAGGCAACTTATCTAACTCATCAGAGACTTTTTGCAATTGTGCGGCTGCATTTTCATTTTTGTTAAATTTCAGTTTTACTCCGCCGTGGTTGGGGAGCCAGTTGACTGTGGTGAGATTTTTTTCGATCTCACTTTTATTTGAGCCGTAGAGTTTTTTCAAAAAGGCGTCATTGCGAAAACGACCGGGGTCATCATTGAGTGCAGGGTCGCTAATCGGTGCAAAAGCGGGGTATTTTTGATTAAACATATCTTCAATGTCGGTATTTTCCAGTAATTCAGCAAATGTTTTGACTTTTTTGTCATCATAGGGGAGTGAAGTTCCATCCATAAAAAAGACGGTGTTATCTTTGATTGTTTTGACGCTGGGGTATTTGGAAACAAGGTTGTTGCTTTTTGGATTAGCAGGTTTGATCATGATTCCTTCAACGCGGTTAATCAGCAGTCCTTTTTCAGGTACATTCTCTTGATTTGCACCCACATAAAGGTCAGAAACGATGGCTTTACCGATCACATTGCGCCCCTCTTTCCCATCTTCCATAGTTCTTACTCCCCAAATATTTTGCATTACAAGGGCTTTACCTTCAAATTCGCCCGCATAAAGCATAATGTGACCTTTGAGGTAGATCAGGCTTAAAAAGGCTATGCCATTTTTGAGAATCATTGCTTCTTTCTCCTTGGGTGTTAAATCTTTCAGTGAAACATACTCTCCAAAACTCTTTTGAGCAGCAGAGTTTCTGGGAATCCAAATGCCAAACGGGGAGAGAAAATCGCGTGTCATGGCAGAGCAGTCGCGATTAGCTAAAAAGCCACCCCAACCGTATTTTTCACCTAAAAGCTCATCGCCAATTTTGCTAATACTCTCTTTGCTGAAGTCTATGGGTATGGTTCGCGCAAAGCTTTTTGGAATGTAGAGTTCTACTTTTTGGGCACTAAACGCAGCATCATGTGTGTACATGTAGGCATGAAAAAAGTTTTCATCTTCACTGCTGATAGGCAAAATAGCGCCCACTTTGGCGTAAGTGATGAAACGTTGTTGTGCATTATAAAGAGGTACATTGTCTTTTACAATAGCGATTTTTTTGGCGCTCAAAAACTCGGTACGCTCTTTGGCATCCACAAGTACGAAACTCTCCACAGGAAGCCAACCTGAAGCAAAAGAACTTTCAACAAACGCCCAAGCACCGTCTTTACTGTAGTGTGAAATGATAATAGGCTCAGCGACATGAATGCGTGATGTTTGCAAATAATCAAAGGGGTACCCTTCTCCTGGCAATGTCGTTTTTTTGAAAAAAGGTTTGTCGGTGGGGAGATTGCGCATTTGTGCATTTTGAATCATAATCGCATGCGTATTGATACTTCCATAGGCTTCTACGTTTGTCGCACTAATGATAGCATCGATTTCAGCGCTATCAATCAGTTGTAAGTTTTCGCCGTAATAGCGATTTTTCAGTCCATACGACCGATTTGCCCAGAGTGCATCTTCTTTATCATGGCTGACATGTGTTCTAAACCATGGCGAATAGTAACGGTAGGTGAAATCGTCTTGTGCAACCTTTTGGGGTGTAATGTTTTGTGCTAAAAAATCTACATTTTGTGGGTAGAGGAGCATTGCTTTGGAAGTGCTCTTTTGCTCGACAAATGTTTCTATTGTGGGTTCTTTTGTGGCACAACCGCCTAAGAGAAAAAGTATACATATAAAAAGAAACATATTTCGTATTGACATCGTTTTAAGTCCTTCCTTTTGTAAGTGCTATAATACCAAAAACAACTTAGGAAGCCTCTTTGAACTTAGCACAAAAACTCATCGATATCTTAAAAAAGAATAATGCACTTCTCACGGGCGGTGCAGGAGTTGGCAAAAGCTATCTGGTGGGTGAAATCGTTACGGAGCTACGAAAAGTAGGCAAACAAGTCGTCGTTCTTGGAAGCACGGGGGTGAGCGCGGTTAATGTGGGTGGTCAAACTTTGCACAGTTTTTTTGCCTTTGGTATCTGCAACCATCTCGATGAGCTCACCCGCCATGACCGTTACTCCAAAGCAAGACTTGCTGAAATTAAAAAAGTGCTCACGAGGTGCGATCTTTTAGTCATTGATGAGATTAGCATGGTCTCAGCAGACTTGCTTGATATGATTTATTACCGTCTTCGTAATGCCAATTTTGAGGGAAGTGTCTTGTTTGTTGGCGATTTTTTTCAACTTCCTCCTGTTTCCAAAGGCAAAGAAAATAGCCTATGGAGTGGTTTTGAATATGCATTTGAGAGCAGTTCATGGAATGCCTTTGAGCCTGTGGTGGTGGAGCTTACCATCACGAAGCGGACACACGACACACTTTTCTTCTCTCACCTTGGCAAGATACGACGTGGTATTCTTGAAAATGATACAGTGGAGTACCTTGAAGCGTTGCGTACCAATGTCGGTGTTTGGGACGATGACCCAACCGTTTTGTTTGGCAGAAACAAAGAGGCTGAGATGCTCAATATTCAAAAATTAGCGCAGATTGAGAGTGAGGCGATTGTCCTTAAAGCTAAAGAAAAAGTGCATGAGCAGTCTTTACATGTAAACAAAATCGAGGGGTGGAAAAACGCGCTTCCTATTCCTGTAGACTTGACCTTGAAAGTGGGCGCAAAGGTGCTTTTTTGCACCAACAAATGGGGTAAATATTACAATGGCGAGCGGGGCATCATCAAAGCGATTGATGAAAATGAGGTCATTGTGGAAAAAGCAGGTGAGATGATTAAAGTGGAGCGCCAAGAGTACACACTGCATGAAAATGTAGTAATGGATGGCGAAGTCAAAGAAAAGCCACTCGTTTCTATTGAGCAGTTTCCTCTTAAATTGGCGTATGCCATCACGATTCATAAAAGCCAAGGCATGAGCATCGACTCACTGGTCTGTAACATCAACAACATCTTTGAAAAGAGTCAGTTTTATGTAGCGATTTCAAGAGCACGTTATCCCAAACAACTTTTACTTGACTACCATTATCAGCGCTTTTATGAG
>JAVHRG010000120.1:0-3809 GCA_036171535.1 Sulfurospirillum sp.
TTTAGGAGTATAATTTCACTTATAAAATCTTTATAAGGAGAAAATGATGGCATGTAAAAAAACATCATCGGAAGTTGCTAGTAAGGCATCCAAAGCATTGAATGATCCTAAAAGCTCAAAAACAGAAAAAGCAGTAGCTGGTTCTGCTTTGGGGCAAAAAGAATGTGGCACTAAAAAACCTTGCGCTAAAAAGTAGTGCATTGAAATAGACGCTTAGAGTAAAGCGTCTATTCTCTCAACATCCTTTGCCTCTAATGAAAATTCAAAAATAGTTAAATCCTCTTTCATATGTTGAGCTGACGTTGTTCCATTGAGGGGGATAATGCCTTTTTGAATCACATAACGGTAAAAAATCTGCTCGGCACTTTTTCTGTAAATATCAATCATGTCTCGGATTGTAGGGGAATGTAAAATATGTGGATTTGCACTGAGTGTCCAAAAACTCTGATAAATAACTCCTTTTTCCTTTGCCCATTCGCGAAGTGTTTTATCATAGTGAACATCCGCATAAAAACGATTTTGTACGACGGAAGGTTTAATGCGAGCATTGTCATAGAATTTTTGTAAAAGAGCGAGATCATAACAGTTACTAATACCGATTTGATGTACTTTGCCCTCATCGTAGAGTGACTCAAACACACTCCATGCTTTAAGCAAATTGACATAAGGGAAAAGGGGTGAATGCAGTAAAAATGAGTCTAAGTAGTTTGTACGGAGATTTTGCTTCGAAGCTTCGCAGGACGTGATAATCTGCTCTTCCAAAGAGGCATGTGGATCGTAAGGAATTCTGAATGGATCTTGCCCCTCACGCGGTGTAAATTTGGTTTGAATAAAGAGCTCTTCTCTTTTCCCACCGTTTTGATAAAAGCGTTCACACCCTTCCCCGACCAATGCTTCTTCATAATGTTTAGGCTGACATGCGGTGTCAATCCCTCTAAAACCACTTTGAAGAGCTTGTGCAACTAAATCTGCTGTATGCTCTTTTTTCCATGCAGTCCCATACAGCATGCAAGGAATTGAGACGTTTTGATCGCTAATAACATAGTTCATCGTAACTCCTTTAAAACATTATAGAGAAACAAATTTTCAAAGGTGCTGTTTTTGCATAATTAAACTTTACATGTAAAGCGTTCTATATACTTGAGAGGGTAGCATAGAACAAAGGAGAATCCCATGTTAGCTTACCATTCCCAAACAATGCACACATATCGTTCTGTGCGCACACAATCGCACAGCATTGACTGGGATCATCCACCCAAACAGTTTAAAATCTATCCTGAAACTTTTGCTCGTATTCCCCTCGATAAAAAAAATACAGATCACCGCTTTTTTTATCTGATTGGTGGTATTACCGCGCAAAAAAGTTATCCAGGTGTCACCTATGCCTTGCGAACCAATCCTAGTGCTGGAGCTTTGTACCCTACTGAAGTTTATATACAGATACGAGAGGTAGAAGGCTTTAAGGATGGCATTTACCATCTTTCCCCTTATGAGACGTCACTGGTGTTATTATATCCTTTAGCTGAGGATGAAGGGGTGGAGAGTCTTTTACATGTAAAGAAAATAAAGGGTTTTGTCTTTCTTTTTTCTGCACTTTACTACCGCTCATCATGGAAATACAAAGACCGTGCATTTCGCTACTGTCTACACGATACAGGGCATATGATAGGCACACTAGAGGCTTCCTGCGCAGTCAGCGAGAAGCCTTATCGTATTGTGTATGCTCTTGAGCGAAAAGCCTTAAATACGCTCTTTGGCTTTACCCAAGAGGAGTTTTTTCTCTCATCCGTCATCGTAGGCAAAGAAGATGAAAGCTTTACATGTAAAGCGCCATCTCTAGCGCTTCCGTCTGTGAATGGTACAGGTGTTTTTGAAGTTAATGAACATGTGGAAGAGGTTTATGCTGAAACGTGTGAGCTCTCAGTGCAGGAACAGACAAAAATGCCTCTGTTTGAACTGGATAAAGAACGCTTCACACAAGCGATTTGGAAGCGTCGCTCCATTCGTGACTTTACGCAAAAGCCAATCTCCAAAGAGCACTTTTTAGAGGTGATGCACTTCATCAATCAGCCCGTTCCCAGTGACTGTGATGTGGAAATTGAAATCTATGCGATTATGAATCGTGTCGAAGGAATGGAGCAAGGCGTTTACAAGAGAGGAGAATATGTGCAAAGTGGAGATTTTATGCGTAAGGCAGGCTATCTTTGCTTAGAACAGGCTTTAGGAGAAGAGAGTGGCGTTACATTCTTTTTAGTCGGAAATGACGAGATAAATTACCAAGCCATGGTGCAAAAAGCGGGCATTATTGGGCATAGGCTCTATCTTATTAGCACCTATTTTGGCTTTGGATGCAGTGGTATTGGTGCGTATTACGATGAAGAGGTAATGACGTTTTTACAGACAGATGGTATGATCCTTTATGCCCTCGCTATTGGTTACTAAAGGAGGTCAGTTTAAAGAGCATCGAAGCTTTTGATACCTTATGGATATACTTTTAGCACAAGAAGAAGATCACGTATAAAATAGACTATTTTCTTTTGAAATCCTATGTTATAATGATTGAAACTCTGCTAATTCTGTGTGCTAAAGGAGCATTTCTCATGGCAAGTATCGCAACCGTTCGATGGACAGCATTTCTCCCTATTATCGTTACCCTACTCATTGCACTTTCTCCCACTCCCTCAGGTCTTGAACAACATGCTTGGTATTTTTTTGCTATATTTGCGGGTACCATAGCAGCGCTGGTCATGGAATCGTTTCCCTTTGCCGCGACAGGACTGATGGGCGCAACGATTGTCGCCGTTCTTGCTCCTTGGGTACTTTTTAGTGCCAAAGAATTAGCAAATCCTAAATTTAAAGCCCCTGAAGAGGCGATTAAATGGATGCTTACAGGGTGGAGCAGTACAACCGTATGGCTCGTATTCTCTGCTTTTACGTTTGCTTTAGGTTATGAAAAATCAGGACTAGGGCGACGTATTGCCTTGGTGCTTGTTAAATTGATGGGACGAAGAACGCTTCTGCTAGGTTATGCGGTAATGCTTTCCGATGCTCTTGTTGCACCATTCACCTCTTCCAATACCGCACGAAGCGGCGGAATTGTTTTCCCTATTGTTCGCAACTTGCCACCGCTGTACGATTCCAAACCCAATGATCCATCTGCTCGTAAAATTGGTGGCTATGTTATGTGGGTTGCGTTTTCCACCACGGCCGTGACCAGTTCAATGTTTTTAACGGCTTTGGCTCCCAATCTCCTTTGTGTCGAGATTATTCGAAAGATCACCAAGATTGATATCTCATGGACGGATTGGTTTTTTGCAGCAGCTCCTTTTGGTATCGTTATGTTGCTTCTGCTCCCACTTTTGGTTTATTGGATCTACCCTCCTGAAATCAAAGAGGGGGATGCCGTACCAAAATGGGCAGCTAGTGAGTTAGAAAAAATGGGAAAAATCACGCTCAACGAAATCATGTTGGCACTCATTGTTTTTACAGCTATTTTATTTTGGATATTTGGTGCAAAAATTATTAATGCAACAACGGTTGCGCTCGTTGCTGTTTCATTCATGATGCTCTTCAAAATTGTCAAGTGGGATGACATTGCGGGTAATAAAACAGCATGGAATACGATTGTACTGCTCGCTTTTCTCGTCTCGATGGCAGAAGGACTTTCGCGCACAGGTTTTATTCATTGGTTTGACAATGGCGTAGCAGCCTACATGCAAGGGTTTTCGCCTATTGTTGCGATGTATGTTCTTGTTGCGACGTACTTCTTCTCTCATTACATGTTCGCCAGAACGACACCGCATGCCACT
>JAVHRG010000121.1:0-2085 GCA_036171535.1 Sulfurospirillum sp.
GTCACTTAATTTTGTACTTAAAGTACCTTTTGCTGTGTAGTAAGAAGCAATATCATGAACTGCTGTTGCCAAATCTGTTGCAGATCTAGCAATAGTTGCATCATCTCGTGTTGCTGTTAATCTTGGGATAGCCACAGCCGCCAAGATACCTAAAATAACAATGACGAAGATCAATTCGATCATCGTGAAACCTTTTTTCATATTCACTCCTTGTTTTTTGTTAGCCAATACACTTATTGACCACTAGAAAGTCATTCTATAACAATATTTTTAAAGCTCGACTTAAATATCATCCATTTGATGTAATAGCTTGGTAACCTCTTGTTCGAGGACAAAATTATCATAACATTTTCCTACATACGCAAACAAAAGCTCTTTAGGGTCAATGGTGCTTTTCTCTTTAAACTTCTCTTTAAAATCTGCTTCAAATTGCACGGCGAAATCACCCTCTAACTTGATGTCAAAGTCCTTGCCACCAAGGCTAATCGTTATCTTGCTCATTTTCCAAGTACTGCTTCGATTTTGCTGAGCAAATCATCAGAATTGACGTTTTTATTTATGAGGTCTTGCTCCAATTTTGCAATCTGAACATTTTTAGCTTCTGCCAACGCTTTGGCTTTGACCACTTCTTGACGTAGGGCTTCATTTTGAGCCAGAAGATCTTTGTATTTTTCCAAAAGTTCCGTTATCTTTTGGCTTAATGTGCTAATGTTTCTCTCTTCTTCAAACATGCGAGTGCCTTTTTGTATAGCGTTGTTTGGTATAATTGTAACAAAATAATGGAAAAAGTATCAACTATGAGTGAATTTTATTTAGAAAGTCCTTATCAGCCTTCGGGAGATCAACCACAAGCAATTGATAAACTGGTTGCTTCTATCAAAAAAGGAAGTCGTTACCAAACGCTTATTGGTGTCACGGGTAGTGGTAAAACCTACACGATGGCACAGATCATTCAAAAACTTAAGATGCCAACCCTTATTATGACGCACAACAAAACCCTTGCGGCACAGCTTTACAGCGAATTTAAGGGCTTCTTCCCTAAAAATCATGTGGAGTATTTTATCAGTTATTACGACTACTATCAGCCTGAAGCGTACATTCCTCGCAGTGATCTGTTTATTGAAAAAGATAGCTCCATCAACGAAGAGTTAGAGCGTTTACGCCTGAGCGCTACCGCTTCATTGCTTAGTTTTGATGATGTTATCTGTGTTGCTTCCGTTTCGGCAAATTATGGTTTGGGTGATCCAAACGAATACAAAGAGATGGTGCTCGTCATCGAAAAAGGCGAGAGTATCAACCAAAAGAAGCTTCTGTTACGCCTTGTCGATATGGGCTATAAACGCAATGACACTTTTTTTGACCGTGGGTGTTTTCGTGTCAGTGGCGATGTGATCGACATTTACCCAGCCTACAGTGAAGAAGAGGCGGTGCGTGTGGAGTTTTTTGGCGATGAAGTGGAAAGTATCAACTACTTTGAAGTTTTTCTCAATAAAAAGCTGCAAAACCTTAACAAAATCGTCATCTATGCCGCCAATCAATTCATCGTCGGACATGAAAGGCTTCAAAAAGCGATCAAATCCATCGAGCAAGAGCTTGGTGAACGCCTTGAATACTTCAAAAAAGAGGACAAACTGGTCGAATACCAACGCCTCAAACAACGTGTCGAGTTTGACCTTGAGATGTTAGGCTCCACAGGAGCGTGTAAAGGTGTTGAAAACTATGCGCGTTACCTTACGGGCATTGAGCCAGGAACGACGCCCTACTCGCTTTTTGACTACTTTGAGTCGATGAACAAAGAGTACCTTGTCATCGTCGATGAATCCCATGTCAGTCTTCCACAATTTCGCGGTATGTTTGCAGGGGATCGTAGTCGTAAAGAGGTGCTTGTGGAGTATGGGTTTAGACTTCCCAGTGCTCTGGATAACCGCCCTTTGATGTTTGATGAGTTTATCAACAAAGCACCACGCTATCTTTTTGTCAGTGCCACACCTAAAGAGTTAGAGTTGGGACTCAGTGGGGAAAACACCGCAGAGCAGATCATCCGACCAACAGGGCTTCTTGATCCTGAGGTGGAAATTTTAAGCA
>JAVHRG010000121.1:2185-3808 GCA_036171535.1 Sulfurospirillum sp.
GAGCAGATCATCCGACCAACAGGGCTTCTTGATCCTGAGGTGGAAATTTTAAGCAGTAAAAACCAAGTCGAAACCCTTTTTGACAAGATCAAAGAGGTGACGGCTAAAGATGAAAAAGTGCTTGTGACGGTATTGACGAAAAAGATGGCAGAAGAGCTCACACGCTACTACGCCGATCTGGGTATTAAGATCAAATACATGCACTCCGATATTGATGCGATTGAGCGCAATCAGATTATTCGATCCTTACGCGTGGGCGAATTTGACGTGCTCGTGGGCATCAACCTCCTTCGTGAAGGACTGGACTTGCCTGAGGTTTCGCTTGTTGCCATTTTAGATGCGGATAAAGAGGGATTTTTACGCTCAGAAACGAGCCTCATTCAAACGATGGGACGTGCCGCTCGAAATTTCAACGGTAGAGTCATTCTGTTCGCAGAAAAGATCACAGACTCAATGCAAAAAGCGATCGAAACGACACTTCGAAGGCGTGCAATCCAAGAAACGTACAATCAAGAACACAACATCACTCCAACCAGTACCACACGAAGACTGGATGAAAACTTAAAGCTTGAAGATCACGCGGACATCTACAATATGTTTGATAAAAAAGACAAGATTCCTCCAAGTGAAAAGAAGAAAATTATCGCAGAACTTACCAAAGGCATGCATGAAGCGGCGAAGATTTTGGAGTTTGAAAAAGCAGCGAAATTACGCGATCAAATTGAAAAACTAAAAAAGATGTAAAAATTCTTTACATGTAAAGAATTTTTGGAGTAAAATAGGCATGTTTTAGGAGGAGACTATGCAAGTAGATAGCGCTCTAAACGCCTCTTACATACGCGTTGCTAACACACCAACCTCATCTTCAGATACCACAACATCCTCTTCGTCTCGAAAAAAGGACGACACTACTGCTGAACTTACGGCTTCACAACGCGCTTTAATTGCCGAACTACAAGCCATTGATACTTCGGTACGAGCCCATGAGAGCGCTCATATTGCAGCTGGTGGTGGCGTTATTCGCAGTGCCGCCGTTTTTACCTATGAACAAGCGCCTGATAAGAGACTCTACGCCATAGGTGGCGAAGTTGGCATCGATACTTCTGAAGCACCTACAGCCGATGAGACCGTGACAAAAATGCAACTGGTGCGAACGGCTGCACTCGCACCAAGCGACCCAAGTGCGACTGATTACCAAGTAGCCGCTACAGCTTCAATGCTTCAAATGATGGCAAGACTTGAAGTTGCACGTCTTAAACAAGCGGAACTTATATCCAAACCCAAAGAGAGCTACCAGAGCTCAAATAATGAAAATTCTACCTCACTTTTTTCAAATTACGCCTAAGTATGAGGCGGCGTTACCTTTTTATAACTTTTTTCTGATAAAATAATTAGATTTATTTTGCAATGAAGGATCAAACGTGCTTGATTTAAACGACTCTAGCCTGTATCTTAACCGTGAGCTTTCATGGCTCAAATTCAATACCAGAGTCCTCACCCAATCTCTCAAAAAAGAGTTACCCCTTTTTGAGCGACTCAAATTTTTAGCCATTTATGCCACCAACCTTGATGAATTTTATATGATCCGTGTTGCAGGGCTTAAACAACTCTTTAGTGCAGGTG
>JAVHRG010000122.1:0-3798 GCA_036171535.1 Sulfurospirillum sp.
CTGATGATGATCCAAAAAAAGTTTATATCGACGAAAATAAAGATGGCAAGTTGGTTAAGCGTCATTGGTACCTATAAGGCTTTACTTTGTTTTAGGGTGTTTTGGACTAAAATCCCTCCTCTAATTTTTTTACTTTAGGAACCACCCAATGCCTCTTAGTCGACTTAATGCTGAGCAAAGAAGTGCTGCAACAGCACCCTCAGGACATAACCTTATCATTGCCAGTGCAGGAACAGGTAAAACCTCGACCATTGTCGCCAGAATTGCTCATCTTCTCAATCATGGAACACAACCTTCTAAAATTTTACTGCTTACCTTTACCAACAAAGCGGCGGCTGAAATGTTAGAGCGCGTTGGTGTTTTCTTTGATAAAACGATTACTTCTCAAATTGAATCAGGCACATTTCATGCCGTAAGTTACAGACTTTTGAAAAAACTTGGGAAAAATATTGTTTTAAAACAGCCCAAAGATCTCAAAATATTACTGAAGAGTATTCACGATAGACGCCGCTTTGATCATATTGATTCAGCGGCAAAAGCGTATAGTGCTGCCTATCTTTACGACATTTTTTCCCTCTACCAAAACAGTACGGTTACGCAGAGTTTTACGGAATGGCTTGAGTCTAATGACAGTGAACATGGTCTCTTTTTTGATATTTACGAAGATATTTTTGAAGAGTTTCAAGCGTTGAAACGTGAGTTTGGCTATGTAGATTTTAACGATCTTTTGATTTTAATGCGCGATACACTCAAAACGACCGATACGCTTAGTTTTGATGAAGTGCTCATCGATGAGTACCAAGATACGAATACATTACAAGGCTCACTCATTGATGCCTTTCGCTCCAAGTCACTTTTTTGTGTGGGAGATTATGACCAAAGTATTTATGCGTTTAATGGTGCTAATATTGACATCATTGGCTCATTTGCCACACGCTATCCCAATGCCAATGTCTTTACACTCAATAAAAATTATCGTTCGTCCCATAAAATTCTCTCGTTAGCCAATCGTGTCATTGAAAAAAATCCGCGACTTTACGAAAAGCATTTAGAAGTAACGCGCGATGGAGTATTTGAATCGCCAAAATTGTTGATTTACGATGAACTCTTTTCACAGTATCAGTCCATATCAACACTCATTAAACATTCATCCCATGCCCCTGCTGACATCGCTGTTATCTTTCGCAATAACTCTACGGCCGATGGCATTGAAGCAACACTTAGAGAGCAAGGCATTGCCTGTAAGCGTAAAGGAGGCATTAGCTTTTTTGACTCCGCAGAAGTGAAAGCGATGCTTGATCTTGTCGGTGTTGTTGTGAATCCTAAGGATATGATGGCATTTATTCATAATTTTGAATATGCAAAAGGTATTGGAAGTTCACTCTCGAAAGAGCTTTTTGATGGACTTTTTAAATTGGGAAATGGCAATATCTACCAAGGTTTTTTTAACCCACGAGACGACGTAGAAGATGTCTTTAAAAAGCGTGCAAAAAACCACCAATTAGGGCTTTTTGACGATATTATTGATTTGGGCAGTGTGAGTCGATTTTACAATTTTGGCTTTGAAGAGCTTTTTCTCTCTAATCCCATTTTAAAGCACCCAAAACTGACCACCGATGGTGCTAAATTTCTGCATCAGTTTTACAAGTTTATGAAACATGCCATACGCATTAAAACGCCCCAAAGCCTTATCAATCATGTGTTAAGCTCTGAAGTATTTAGTTCTATTGCGGAAGTTTTAGCGGTTAAGCGTTCTACTAAAAAAGATGGTAGTGTGGATGAAAAGTTAAAAACAGAAGCACGCGCACGTATCTTTCGAAAAGGTCACTTGCTCAAAGATTTGGCGAGTTCATACGCCTCAAGCGAGCGTTTTTTAAATGCGCTTACCCTTGGAAGCAATGAGATGAGCGAAGGGGAAGGTGTCAATTTGCTCAGCATTCATGCTAGTAAAGGACTTGAGTTTAAAGAAGTCTATGTCATTGACCTTATGGATGGACGTTTTCCGAATCGAAAATTGATGCAAAAGGGTGGAAGCTTAGAAGAAGAGCGACGACTCTTTTACGTTGCAACCACACGGGCTAAAGATATGCTTTTTCTCTCTTATGCCAAGTATGACAAGATCAAAAAAATCAGCTATACCCATTCACCTTTTTTAGTTGAAGCGGGGATGGTACATTAAGTTTTAAAGTCTATGCTCAATTAAAAGAGATAAAATAACTCCTAAAAAGATAGGAGTTTCATATGTACAAAATTTTACTGCTTATATCCCTTTTTTCAACGTTTCTTTTTGCAGAACTACGCCAAGTCGATGTCAGTGAAGAGGTTGTTAAAAGTGGCATCAAAATCATTGATATTCGAACTATGCCTGAATGGAAAGAAACTGGAATAGTTAAAGATTCCATCCCGCTCACTTTTTTTGATGAGCAAGGACGTTATGATGCGGATAGTTTCATGAAAGAGCTTGATAAATATGTGAGTAAAGATAAAGAATTTGCAGTGATTTGCCGAACAGGGAGCCGAAGTGCGGCAGTTTCTGAGCTACTTTCAAAACAGGGCTATAAAGTGGTTAACCTTAAAGGGGGTATGAAATCACTTGTCATTAAAGCTATACTCCTACGCCTTACAACCCATAGGAGGATGTCATGCATACCAATGAACTGATCCATGAGGATTCTCCGTATTTGCTTCAACATGCGCACAATCCTGTTAACTGGATGGCGTGGAGCGATAAAGCGCTTGCCAAAGCCAAAGATGAAAACAAACTGATCTTTCTCTCCATCGGATACAGCACTTGTCATTGGTGTCATGTGATGGAGCGTGAGACCTTTGAAGACGAAGTGAGTGCAAAGCTACTCAATGATTCTTTTGTGAGCATCAAAGTCGATCGTGAAGAGATGCCTGATCTTGACAAATACTATCAGGATGTGCATTATCTACTCACCAAACGAAGTGGTGGGTGGCCACTAAGCATCATTATGACACCTACCCAACAGGTTATTTTTGCAGGAACTTACCTGCCGCCTCAAAGTGGTCAAGGACATATGGGTTTTCGCGAACTCACGAGTTTTATCAAAGGAAAATTTGATGATGATTTTGCGGAAGTTCAAAAGAGCGCGCAGAGTATCGAAGCAGCAATAAAACACTACGAGCACAGTTTTGAGCAAAAAGAGAGCATTCATACAGACGACGTTGTCGAAGGCTTTGTGAGCAATGTAAAGGCAAATTACGATGATGTTTCCAAAGGTATAGGAAGTAGCCCAAAATTTCCACACGCTTCAACGTGGAATGCACTTTTGGATATTTATACCAAAACAGGTAACATAGAAGCGTTGTATATGAGTGAAGATGCTCTTGCGGCTATGGCACGAGGAGGCATTAACGATCAGATAGAGGGTGGATTTTACCGTTACAGTGTCGATGAAGCTTGGGTGATTCCCCATTTTGAAAAGATGCTTTACACCAATGCTGAGCTGATCGAAGTCTATGCCAAACTTTATGCACTCACGCAAAAACCATTGTTTAATGAGGTCGTCGATAAAACCATCGAAGCGATGGATGAGCGATTTTTAAAAGAAGGACTCTACCTCAGTGCCAGCGACGCGGACAGTGAAGGAGAAGAGGGTAAATACTTTGTTTTTGGCTTCCTACAAGCCAAAGAGGCGCTTTTAAAAGGTGGGCTGAGTGAAGTAGAAACGAAAGCCATTATGGACTATTTTGGCATCACAAAATTTGGCAATTTTGAACACCAAACCACCAATCCTATTCTTACATGTAACGAAAAACCTGCCCGTTTGGATG
>JAVHRG010000123.1:0-16997 GCA_036171535.1 Sulfurospirillum sp.
GCAAGGATAAAGTTAATGACGGAGCTAAATACATAGAGAAAAAAACTGAATAGTTCCCCAAATCTTTGGTAAATAGCGCGTTATCTCAAAGAATATAGGAGAGAGCAGTATGAGTACCCTAGAAACATACAAACAAGAAATTGAAACTGAGTTGGATAGTGCACGGACAAAATTGGTTGAACTTAAAGCAAAGATAAGAGGTTTTTCGGATGTTGAGCGCATTCAATCTTTCAAAGATCTTGAAGAACTCGAAAAGATGGCAGGCGAGATGAGAACCAAGATAAGGGATCTAAATGAAGACATGGAAGGTTCTTTAGATCAAATCAAAGGTGATATTGACAACTCTCGGAACAAAATAAACGAGGCTTTTGCACGGCTAAATAGATCATTGGTCTAGAATCTGACACATTTACATCCTGCAAAAAAAAGAGATTAGGGCTAAACTTTAATTTTTAGCCCAATTCTTTTTACATGTAATGTTTTTCTTTGAGTAATTTATAGAGCTTCAAAAGCGATAAAAAGAGCGTGGTTATCGCAGGTCCAAGTATCATTCCCCAAAAACCAAATGTTGTGAGTCCCGCAAAAATAGCAAAGAAAATCAAGAGTTCATTAACAGCAGTGGGTGTTTTAACCATCTTATCATTGATGTATTTGATAATGAGTGGTTTAATAAACGTATCGGCGATAATGGAGATAACGACAATCGAATAGGTTGCTATAATAATAGCAGTTGTGGTATTGCCATGCGCCACTTCAATGGCGCAGAGTGGAATCCACATGAGTGCCCCACCAACGATAGGAATAAGTGATGCAAACCCATAAAAAATTCCTAACAATAGTCCATCATACCCAAAGTACATACCGATGAACGAAAAGAGTGCCCCTTGAAAGATTGCACTAAATAAAATAGAATAGAAAACAACGCTCATGACATTGGTAACCTCAGAAAAGACAAAATTAACCTCTTTGGCATCGATGGGCATTACACTTTTAAAATAGTCAATCAAATCTTTACCATTCAAGAGCGCAAAGAAGAAAAAGACAACGATGAGGAGCATATCTTTTAAAAATCCTGCGCTGTTTTTACCAATGGACCCAAGATAGGAGAGGGCTGTTGTAGAAATTTGAGCAATATTAAGATTGCTAATAAAATCATCCAAGGTTGATTGCATAAAGGCAAGAGGTACTGGAAGGTGATAATCAAGTGTACGTAGATACATTTGTACTCTTTCAATCATCGAAAAATCAAAATTATTGACAATTCCACCAATAGAAGTGATCGTATAAACAATAGGACCAAACAGAAGAACCGATAAAAAAACAGTTGATAAAAAAGCAGATAGGTGTTTGCTTTTTGTCAATTTATATAACTGAAGGTTGATCGTATACGTCGCCATAGCAAGAAGTGAAGCAATGGTGATAATCATCAAAAAAGGTTCATACAGTTTGATAATTGAAAAGAGAACGGCTAGAAAAATAGCCGTTAAAAAAAAGCGATGTTCATTCATACATTATCCTCAAAAAGTGCGCTTTGTAACGCTGGGGGTGTGAGTCTAAAAAGTTCATAGGTTTTAGTCGTGGCAATTCTTCCACGCGCTGTTCGTTCGATATAGCTGTTTGCGAGCAGATAAGGTTCTATCACATCTTCAATGGTTCCTTCGTCTTCACTCAGAGCTGCTGCCATGGTACTCAACCCTAAAGGGCGACCTTTACTTTGCAAAAGAAGTTCAAGGTATTTGATATCAAGCTCATCAAAACCAAGATCATTGACACCGAGTTCACTCAAGCCATATTGAGCACGTTCAATGCTAATCGTCTCTTCATCCACCACATCAGCATAATCACGAATACGTTTTAAAAGACGGAGTGCTATACGAGGGGTTCCGCGTGAGCGTCTTGCCATTTCACTTGCTGCATTTTGTTGACAGATTTTTTCCAACTTATGCGATGCTTTGGTGATAATGAGAGTGAGTTCATCTTTGGTGTAAAATTGCAAACGAAAATGCATCCCAAAGCGATCACGCAAAGGAGAACTAATCATACCAGCCCTTGTGGTTGCACCAATCAGTGTAAAATGAGGTAGATCAATCTTAATCGTTTGTGCCGCAGGACCAGAACCAATGATGATATCAAGGCGAAAATCTTCCATCGCAGGATAAAGAATTTCTTCGATTGCAGGAGAGAGCCTATGAATTTCGTCGATAAAGAGAATATCGCCTTCTTGAAGATTAGTCAAAATAGCGGCTAAATCACCACTTTTTTCAATCATTGGAGCGGCGGTTATTTTCATATTGGCACGCATCTCGTTGGAGATGATATGCGCAAGTGTTGTCTTGCCAAGACCTGGAGGGCCAAAAAAGAGAATGTGATCTAAACACTCAGAGCGTTTTTGTGCGGCTTGAATGAAGACCTGCAAGTTTTTTTTGATCTTCTCTTGCCCTATGTAATCTTCAAACGAAGTAGGGCGCAGGCTTTTTTCGTAGTCATTCTCAAAGGATATTTTTTCGATTTCAACAATGCGTTCCATCACACTTACTTTGTATAGGTGTAAGAAGTTTCAGGAAAGCTTCGCTCTTGCACCTCTTTGACATAAGCATCAACGGCATTTTGAATCAGTGTAGCACCTTCTAAATAACGTTTAACAAATTTAGGCTGAAACGCTTGAAAAAAGCCTAACATATCGCTCCAGACCAAGACTTGTCCGTCGGTGTATTTACCAGCCCCTATCCCAATCGTTGGAATAGAAACAGCTTCAGAAATACGTCTAGCCGCCTCTTCAACAACTCCTTCAATGACCACACTAAATGCGCCTGCTTCCTCGACTGCTTTGGCATCTTCGATCAGTGCAAGAATGTCTTCTTCACTGCGTCCACGTACTTTATAGCCACCTTCACTTCGTACATATTGTGGCATGAGCCCAATATGCGCCATAACGGCAATAGAGTTTTGGGTGAGTGCTTTGATAATAGGGGCTCGACTCATACCGCCTTCTATTTTGACCGCATGTGCATTGGTTTGGCTATAGACGAGGGAAGCATTATACAGTGCCATCTTCTCATCAGTATACGTACCAAAAGGCATATCACAAATAATAAAAGTCTCTTTTGCCCCTGCACACACTGCTTTGGTATGGTATAACATCACTTCCATGCTGGCTGAGAGGGTGTCGGGTTTGGCATTGAAACTCATATTGAGGCTATCACCAACAAGAATCATGTCGACCTTTTGATCGAACAGTGATGCAAAGAGTGCATCGTACGCCGTAATGACAGTCAGGGGTATTTGACCCTTGTGTTGTTTAATAGATGTAATTGTTTTCATGAGGGAATTATACCTTCTTTTTTTACATGTAAGACAAGGATTATTTATAAAAAACATGATACAATGAGCAACTTCGGAGGGTAAAAACATGGGTCTTTTGGCACAATTGGAAGTTGATTTTGACATCGAAATTGTAGGAGATTTTATCTCTCACTATGCCATTATGTGTGAAAATATGGAGCCTTTGATTATTGGGCTCAGCAAAAAAGAGCGGTATGTTGATAATATTGGGGATCTATTTCGTATTTTCCACAACATGAAATCAGCTGCTGGATTTTTAAAACTCGATCCTATTATTAAATTGGCGGTATTGTGTGAAGATATTGCTGAAGAAGCCCGTACATTGCAAGGCCCTGCGAGCGAAGAATTTATTGATTGGTTACTTCTTGTAAGTGATCAGTTTGAAAGATATCGAAAAGATGTGGAAAATGATGCCGCATTTTTTACGGTTTTAAATCCCTTAATTATAAAAGTACCTCATACGTTGGAGAGAGAGTGAAGCAATTAGTTGCGTATATTACTGCGGGGTTTCCCGATAAAAATTTTTCATTAGATTTGGTTTCTGCCCTAAAAGAAGCAGGTGTGGATAAATTAGAGTTAGGAATTCCATTTTCAGACCCTATTGCAGATGGTCCTATCATCGAAGTTGCCAATTTACATGCACTTCAAAATGGTTTTAAAATGGAGACACTTTTTGAGATATCCTCTGTTGTTGCTTCTAAAATTGAAACCTATTGGATGGGTTATTTCAATCCTTTTTACCATAAAGGTATTGAATCATTTGCACAAAAAGCAACGGAGTTTGGTGTGAAAGGATTTATTATCCCTGATCTTCCACACGAAGAAGCGTTGCCTTATGTTCCTTTAATGGATCAATATAACCTTTCACTTATTAGCTTTGTAGCACCAACGGATAGTAAAGAACGGATTGCTAAAGTGGTGAAAGATGCTAAAGGGTTTATTTACCTTGTGGCGTATGCGGGTATTACAGGAGCTCATGCCAGTGAGGATCTTACAAAAACAGTTCAAATGATTAAAGAGCAAAGTAATACACCTTTGTTTGTGGGTTTTGGCGTGAACGAAAAAACGGCTAAAGAACGCGCACGTGGTGTTGATGGTGTGATTGTTGGGAGTGCTTTTGTCGAAGTTTTACTCAATGAAAGTTTAAGTGGTACAGAAAAAATTGTGACGATTGCCCAAAAGGCAAAAATCATTAAAGAGAAAATTAACGCGTAATCCCAATAAAGAAACAGTGGTATCGTTATAAATTACTGTTTCTTTGGTGCTGGCTCATCAGGTTGTTTGAGTTTATCAAGTAACTTCTCAAAGGGTTCTTTCGCCAAAATATCTGCAAACTGAGTACGATACGTCTGAATAATACTCACACCTAATATATCGACATCATAAATCATCCAGCTGCCATTTTTGTCTTTGTAGAATTTATAAATAATCTCATACACTTCGCTATTTTTCATTAGATGAGTTGTCAAATGAATACGGGTATCTTTAATTTTTTCTAGATTTTTAATGACAATTTTTTCATCAGTATAGAGGTCAAGTTTTTCCATGTAAGAATTTTTAAGCTTCATTTCAAAAAGCTTGGAAAACTCCATTTGCTTTGCGGGTAAAAGTGATGACCATTGTTTCCCCCCAATGGCAAGTTGGGCCATTAAATTATAGTCAAAAATTGAATCAAAAATAACAAACAGTTTTTCTGATTTTTCAGACTTTTGAAGTTTTTTGTCGCGCAAAATAGTAGTTGCTAGGTCAATGTTAGTTTGCATAAAAGAAGAAATATCTTGCTCTTCAAGTGCCATAGCAGGATAGGTGCATAAAAGTGATAGCATTAATAAGGCAAAAATTCGTTTCATGTCATTATTCGCTTATGAGTTTATTTCTTCTTGATTCATAGAAATTACGCAAGAAGGGGTAAAGTTCGATAGCATCCTTTTTAAAGTTGTCATACTCTTTTACATGTAAAGAGGTTCTGTTAACGGTATAGAATGCCGTAGCGGCAATAGACTCTTCTGTACTGTCCAACAAATTCGCATTACGATCTTCAATGTAATTAAGAGGATTAAGCCATGCATCACCCACAAGACCAACAATATCGCGAACATTGGATGGTCCAAATAATGGAAGAACAACGTGAAAACCACTACCAACACCATAATGTCCAAGTGTTTGTCCCAAATCTTCATCGTGTGCTTTAATGCCAAGTTCTTCACCTGCCACATCACGAAAGCCTAAAATACCCATGGTTGAATTAAGAACAAAGCGCTCTGTCTCTTCTAAGGTATTGTAAAATTTAAATTGTAAAAGATTGTTAACGAAACGGATAGGAAAGAAAAGATTTTCAAAAAAGTTTGAGACACCATGACGAGCCATTTCTGGAACAACATACGCATAGCCTTGTGCTGTTGGACGAAGAATATACTCGTAAAATTTATCATTAAAATTTGTCATGAGTTCATTATATCCACTCAGCGGATCAAAAAGGTTATTATTGTTTTGAGTGTTAAATTCAGCCTCAAAATCTTCGTTGCTTTGCGAATTTGCACCAAGATACTCTGAAGCAGACAGTAACGAAAAGCTTAATAAACAGGCTAAAATAAAACGCAAAATAGTACCTCTTTCTTTTAAAATTGCGCAAGTATAGGATTTTTTTGATTTAAAGTAAATTAAAGTAAGTGATTTTGCTTATAAAATGATTAAAACAAGCAAAAATTAATCTTATTTTGACTATAATCACCGTCCAAATCTCACACACACCAATCCTTTACGGTTGCAGTTTATTACTGTTGATGGGTGTGGAGGCTAAACCAAAAATAAAACAAAGGAGCACTTCATGGTAACCATGAAAGACTTATTAGAGTGTGGTGTACACTTCGGACACCAAACAAGACGTTGGAATCCAAAGATGAAAAAATTCATCTTCGGTGAACGAAAAAATATCTACATCGTAGATTTGCAAAAAACATTACGTTATTTTAGATACACGTACAATGTTGTTAAAGATGCAGCAGCAGAAGGCAAAACAATGCTTTTTGTTGGTACCAAAAAACAAGCAAGTCAAGCGGTAAAAGAATACGCAGAAAAATGTGGAATGCCATACGTTAACCACAGATGGTTAGGTGGTATGCTCACAAACTATCAAACAATCAGACAATCAATCCGTAAACTTGACATTATCGAGAAAATGGAAGAAGATGGACAAATTGACCTTCTTACTAAAAAAGAAGCGTTGATGCTTAGAAGAAAAAAAGAGAAACTTCTTGATTACCTTGGTGGTATCAGAAACATGAAAAACCTACCAGATATGATTTTTGTTATTGACACCGTTAAAGAGAAAATTGCGGTTCAAGAAGCAAGAAGACTTGGAATCACTGTTGTAGCTCCACTTGATACAAACTGTGATCCAGATGTTGTTGATCTTCCAATCCCAGGAAATGATGATGCAATTCGTTCAATTCAACTTTTCTGTAAAGAGATGTGTGAAGCGATGACTGAAGGTTATGAAATCCGTTCTAAAGACGCTCCAGCAGCTGAAGAAGTAGCTGATATTAGCGAAGAAGAGAAAAGTGAATTGATCGAAGAAGTTGCTAGCGAAGAAGTTGCAGTAGAGGCAGGCGAATAATGGCTGAGATTACTGCTGCTTTAGTCAAAGAGTTACGTGAGTCCACTGGGGCTGGTATGATGGATTGCAAAAAAGCACTTGTCGATACTGACGGTGACTTTGAAGCAGCAAAAGACCTTTTAAGAGAAAAAGGTCTTGGTAAAGCAGCTAAAAAAGCTGACAGACTTGCAAGCGAAGGTTTGGTCAACGTTTTCGTTGATCCAAGTCTTAAAATGGCAACTGTTAGTGAAATTAATGCTGAAACTGACTTCGTTGCAAAAAATGAAGGCTTTATTAACTTAACGAAAGATACAACTGCACATATTCAGGCAACCAATGTTGAAACAACTGAAGAGTTAATGAAAACAACCATCAATGGTACTGTGTTTGAAGAGTATTTTGCAACGAAAGTTGCAACCATTGGTGAAAACTTGGTCGTAAGACGTTTTGCAACGCTTAAAGCAGGTACGAATGGTGTTGTCAATGGATATGTTCACTCTAATGGTCGTGTTGGCGTTGTCATTGCGGCTAATTGTGATAGTGAAAAAACTGCGACAGCTGCGGGTGAATTTATCCGTAATCTTTGTATGCATGCTGCAGCAATGAAACCAAGTTTCTTAAGCTACACAGAGCTTGATGCTGAGTTTGTTGAAAAAGAGACGATTGGTATTAAAGCAGACATTGAAAAAGAGAATGAAGAGTTAAGTCGTCTTAAAAAACCACTTAAGCGTATGCCATTGTTTGTTTCTCGCGTACAGTTAAATGATGCTGTTTTAGAGAATGCTAAAAAAGAGATGGAAGCTGAGCTTAAAGCACAGGGCAAACCTGAAAAAATCTGGGATAAAATTATTCCTGGACAACTTGAGCGTTTTATTGCTGACAATACTCAGCTTGATCAGCAGTACACACTTTTAAGCCAATTTTATGTTATGGACGATAAAAAGACCATTGCACAAGTTGTCGAAGAAAAAGCTAAAGAGCTTGGTGGTAAAATTGAGCTTGTAGGTTATGTTCGTTTCGAACTTGGTGAAGGCTTAGAGAAAAAAGCATGTGACTTTGCTAGCGAAGTTGCTGAGCAACTTAAATAAGTATTAAATTATTTGTGGTGAAGGGGAAACTCTTCACCCTCTTTCTTGAAGGGCATTGATGTCTTTACTACAGGTACAAAATATCTCTCATGCTTTTGATTATCTTTTATTTGAAAATGTTAATTTCAGTCTTGCCCCCAAAGAATCAATGGCGATTCTCGGTGTAAGCGGTAGTGGAAAGTCAACGTTACTTCATATCTGTTCTACACTACTTCAACCCAATCACGGTGAAGTGATTTTGTGTGATCGTAATATTTATAACGATAATGATGATGCAAGATTAAAACTAAGACGCTATGATGTAGGCATTATATTTCAATCGCACTATCTGTTTAAAGGTTTTTTTGCGAATGAAAACATTGAATTAGCTTCGTTTATCAGTGACAAAAAAATTGATAATGGTATTTTAGAGCGTTTAGGGATTGCTGACTTTATGCATTACCGTGTTGGCGATCTCTCGGGTGGACAGCAGCAACGTGTTTCAATTGCTCGTGTTTTAGCTAAAAAACCAAGAATTATTTTTGCGGATGAACCAACAGGCAACTTGGACGATAAAACAGCTCAAGAGGTTATGAATGTTTTGTTCGAGTACATTGAAAAAGAAAATGCTACATTGCTGTTAGTGACCCATAATCAACAGTTAGCAAAACAGTGTACCTACATGAAACACCTCCATGTGGATGGATTAAAAGAGGAAGCATAACGTATGGAATCGCTTGTCAAACTTTTTGGTGAAAATCAAGTGATTCTTTGTTTCCTTCTTTTTGCGCGTCTTAGTGGACTTTTTGCTTTTTTTCCTTTTTTTTCCCATGCCAATATCCCTCTTACCATTAAAACTTCGATGACTTTTTTTATGGTAATCTTTTTATATCCACTCTTAACTCCTTTACATGTAACGCCAACTTTGGTCAATCTTTCATTGGCCATTGTAGGAGAATTGCTTATAGGTTTTGTTGCAGGACTTTTTTTAACCATAACCCTTTCAATTTTACAAATGGTTGGTATGCAAATCTCTTTTATTATGGGTTTCACCATGGCAAGTGTTGTTGATCCTCAAACAAGTACATCCATCCCTCTCTTATCACAACTGCTCTCCTTTATAGGGTTAATGGTCATTTTAGCGTTCAATGGGCATCATCAAATGCTTTTATTTATTGCTGATTCGCTCAATCTTTTACCCCTTGGAAGTTTCTATCCTCAGACAAATATGCTAACATATCTTGCAAAGGCTGTAACGGGTATGTTTATCTATGGTTTTACGCTCTCTTTCCCTGTTGTGGCTTTTTCTATGCTCTTAGATGCTGTCTTTGGTATGCTTATGAAAACAATGCCTCAATTTAACCTTCTAGTTATAGGGTTTCCTATCAAAATTGCTGTCTCCTTTGTCGTTTTGATTGCAACGCTTACCTCTATGATGCTGATATTTAAAAAAGAGTTTTTAGAAGCACTCAATCATTTGACCATTCTTTTTGTACGTTAAAGCAATCATAAATTTTTTTATACTACAATGAGAGTTAATTAATTCTCATTCAGGAGTGAGCATGCGCCTGTTACTACTCAATAATAATCCAGCTGTTTCAAGATTGATCAAACTTAGTGCCGAAAAAGCAGGGTATGAGTTAGATGAGTTTGAAGACTATGGCTTGGTGCCACTAACAACATATGATGTCATTTTAGTCGATAATGAACTTTACGATGAAACTTCGATTTTAGGAGTTTGCGAAAATACAGGATGTGACTATATTATTTACATTTGTCAGCGTGGCGCAAAAAAACCCGACATTGCCCATGTTGCTTTAGAAAAACCATTTTTACCAACAGATTTTTTAGTGCTTCTAGAGAAAGTCAAAAATGTCATTATAAGTCACAAAGCTGAGGCTACAGAAGAAGCAACCAAAGCATTGCAATCCTTAGAAGAGAGTGAAAAGTCCACTGCTTTTGATATTGACCAGATAGATACTTTAGAAGATGAAGACGATATCTTGCCTATCAATCTTTTAGAAGAGCCTGATGATGTTGAAAAAGAAGAGGATGAGAAAGAACTTACTTTTGATGAGATTGAAGTAGAAGATTTAGGGCTAGAGCAGGAACTTTCTTTAGATGATTTAGTAGATAAAAACGATGAAGACAAAGAGTTAAAAATAGATGATGACTTTTCGTTTGATGAGCTAGAATCTTTGGACAAAGAAGAAGCCTCATCATTGGAAGATTTTGATTTTGATGAGAAAGATACCACTTCAATAACGCCTGTTGAACCAGAAGATAATAGTGAAGAAGAGTTCACTAATCCATCTATTCTTGATAAAGACGATATCAATGAAGTGAAACAATTACTCGATGAAAGCGAAGAAGAAGCTGAAGAGGAAGAAATTTCTGAATTGTCTCTTGATGCCTTTGATGTGGATAAAGAGAATGAAGAAGCAGGAAAATTTTTCTTTGATGATCTTGAAAATGAAGATGAGTCTTTAGAGAAAGAAGAGAAAGAAAAATCATTAAATCTTGAGCTAGACGATGCCTCTTCTTTAGATTTTGAAGAGTCAACCCCTATTGTTCTAGAAGAGCCTAGCGTTGAATTACCAGAAGAAGAGCAGGAAGAGATTATTGATGATTTTGCTGAAGTGATTGAAGAAAAAATCGAAGAAGAAAAAGAGTTTGCACTTGAAGAAGATACATTGATTCCCCCGGTTGATGTTGCATTTGACACTTTGGCAAAAAGTGGTGACATTGACTCTCTTGATGATCTTAATGAAAACTTACTCAAAAAAGCGTTTGGTGAAGAGGTATATGAAGAAGAATCTGCACCAATAGTTGTTCCTGAGGAAAAAGGTGAAAAAATTGAAGTGATTCGAGGCGAAATTGAAAGCAGCATTGCAAGAAGTATCTCAGGTTTAGCGCAAAGTGATATTTTACGTGAAGCGCTTAAAGGAATGCGTATTAATATTTCTATTACATTTGATGAGAAAGAGTGATGGTAAAAGGCAATCTTTTAGTCATTTCTGGTCCAAGTGGTTCAGGAAAAAGCTCATTGATGAAAGAAGTCATCAATGAAATATCAGATTCTTATTTCTCAATTTCAAGCACGACACGGGCTATTAGAGAAGGCGAAATTGATGGAATTAATTACCATTTTATTTCAAAAGATGATTTTGAAAAAGACATTGATGCTGGCTTTTTTTTAGAATGGGCAAAAGTACATGATAATTATTATGGTACGTCACTCAAGCCTATTTTAAAAGAGCTTCATGAAGGGAAACTAGTTATTTGCGATATTGACGTGCAAGGACATAAAATTGCGCGGGAAAAATTTGGTAATTTAATTACTTCAGTCTTTATCACAACACCCGATCAAAAAAGTCTTAAAGAGCGACTGATTTATCGTGGAACAGACAGCCAAGAAATTATCGAAAAACGTTTAGCGAATGCCGTTTCAGAGATGACGCGCATCAGAGAATATGATTATGTGTTAATTAATGATGATTTTCAAATAGCATTACACGATATGTTAGCAATTGCCTATGCTTCTCGTAAAAAAATGGAACTGATGGATTTAGGTGAGTTTATTAGTTCATGGGCAAATATCGACTAAAAAGGGTGCTTCATTTTTTGTTTATAAAAAAATGATACAATAAATATAAAGTTTATAAGGACAAAGGAGAGAATATGGGTTCATTTAGTATTTCACATTGGTTAGTGATTTTAGCAGTTGTTGTTTTATTGTTTGGTGCTAAGAAAATACCAGAGCTAGCTAAAGGCGTAGGTCAAGGTATTAAAGATTTTAAAAAAGCCATTAAAGAAGATGAAGAAGCTAAAACGACTGTTGATAAAGTAGAAGTAAAGCCAGAAGCTGGTGTTACTCCGACAACTACAACAACAGCCGCACCAGCAGATGAAAAAAAGTCTGTATAAGGTTATCTATTGAAAAAATCGGTTATTCGTGCTATTAAAGAGACATTGCAAAGAGAGTTTGTTTTAGAAAAACCTACCAACCTTTCTTTTGGTCATTATGCAACTCCCATCGCTTTTTCTCTAGCTAAAGAGTTAAAAAAATCGCCTATTGCTATTGCTGAAGAGATTTGTAAAAAGTTTACTATTGGAGAAATTTTTCAAGAAGTTACTCCTATTAAGGGCTATATCAATTTTAAACTCAGTGAGAGTTTTTTAGATCAGTATGCGACATGGGCAATTCAAAATGAGGCGCTTTTTGGATCTGATGAGCAAAATGAATCTATTTTATTAGAATATGTGAGTGCAAACCCTACGGGTCCTTTGCATATTGGTCATGCAAGAGGTGCTGTTATTGGTGATGCACTAGCTCGCATTGGGAAGCATTTAGGGTACAAAATTACCACAGAATACTATGTCAATGATGCAGGTAATCAGGTCGACCTTTTAGGTCTTTCTCTTTATCTTTCTGGGCGAGAGCATATTCTAGGTTTTCCAGTAGAGTGGCCAGAAGAGTTTTATCGAGGCGAGTATATTATTGACCTAGCCCATGTTGCTTCTGCAGAATTGGGCAGTGCAATTTTTGAAGATGAAGCTAATATTCAAGTGCTCTCTGTTTGGGGCAAAGATAAGATGTTGGAACTTATTAAGTCTAATCTTGCCGATGTTGGTATTGAATTTGAACAATTTGTCAGTGAAAAATCACTTTATAATAAGTGGGATGAAAGTTTTGCCAAACTTCAGAAAAGTGATAAAACCTATACCGAAGGTGGTAAAATTTGGATTCGTTCTACTGAACTTGGTGATGAAAAAGATCGTGTCGTTGTCAGAGAAGATGGCCGACCAACGTATTTGGCAGGTGATATTATCTACCACGACAATAAATTTCAACGAGGTTATGATAGCTATATCAATATCTGGGGTGCTGATCACCACGGATATATTACACGTGTGAAAGCAGCTATTCATTTTTTAGGATACGATGAACAAAAACTAGAAGTGATTTTGGCACAAATGGTTTCACTTCTAAAAGGTGGCGAGCCATATAAAATGAGCAAACGTGCTGGTAACTTTATCTTGATGAGTGACGTGGTGAATGAAGTGGGAAGTGATGCTTTACGTTTCGTTTTCCTTAGTAAAAAGTCGGATACTCACTTGGAATTTGATGTGGATGTTTTTAAACAAGAAGATAGCAACAATCCAATCTTTTACATCAACTATGCACATGCACGTATCAATCAAATTTTTGCAAAAGCAGAAAAAACACTTGAAGATGTACAAAATGTCAAGTTAGAAAATTTAAGTGAAGAGGCTCAAAACCTTCTCTTTAGTGCACTGTTATTGCCAGAAGTACTTGAAGATACTTTTAGTTCTCGTCAAGTACAAAAGCTGACAGAATATCTTAAATCACTTGCGGCATCCTTGCATAAATTTTACAATGAAAATCGCGTTGTAGGGAGTGAGGATGAAGAAAAATTTCTAAAACTCTTTGCTGTTGTAGGTCTTTCATTGCGTGTTGGGCTCAAACTCATAGGTATTAATGCAAAAGATAAAATGTAAAGTGTGATCGTGAATAGATCACACTTTATTGCTTCTCTTCTCTCGTTTTTAATTAAAAATCCAAAAGCTTTTCTTTTAGCTCTTCTTTTAGGAGGGCTATCCTATTCGTATGAAGTTTTTATTGCACGTGATACGATGGTATTCCAAGGCGTTCCAAAGGCAATAGGAAGCTCTTTTGACACATACACTCGGATCTTTCGTAATCGAGCTTATATGGTGGGATATTCTGATCTCAAAGGAAATCCTTTGTGGGTTGTCTATAAACTTACCCCTCCAAGTGAAACTACACACCATCTAAAACGACCTGATAGTTTTAATGCAGATTGGCGTACTATGGGATTGGTTACATCGAGTGATTACACTCATAGTGATTATGATAGAGGTCATATGGCACCGAATCATGCGATTGCTCTTTTATATGGCAAAGAAGCGCAAGAAGAGACATTTTTGATGACGAATATTACCCCTCAAAAACCTACACTTAATCAAAAACTCTGGCAACACCTTGAAGCGATAGAGTTAGAATCCTTTTCTCCAAAATTTAAAGAGCTTTGGGTTTATACGGGCTCTCTTTTTGATCTTAAATCCACACGCTTAAAAAATTCTCATTTTGTTGAAATTCCTGATGCTTTTTATAAAATTTATGTGGGAATAGAACAAGGTGGTGAGATCAAAACACTTTCGTTTATCATTCCTCAAAACGCAAAAGCGCATGATCGTTTGGAAAAATATTTAGTGAGTATTGATGAAGTAGAACGCCGTAGTGGATTTGATTTTTTATATGAGCTTGATGATCAAATTGAAGAGGTATTGGAACAAAAGATGGATCAAAGTAGCTGGTTTTAATTTTTACATGTAAAGATATTAAGAGGCTATCGAAGGGCTTGGTTCAGAAAAAAAGATACCTTGTGAATACTCAATTCCCAAAGATTTTATTTTATCATAAATCATCTCATTACTCACATACTCCGCGATAACTTTTATCTGCGCTTCTTTGGCAAAAGAGACAATATTTTTAACCAGTAAAAATGAAATCTTGTCATCTAGAATCTTTTGAATGATTGTTCCATCAATTTTAATATAATCGGTTTTAATCTCTGTCAGATAGATAAAATTGGAATAGCCACTGCCAAAATCATCAATCGAAATTTTATATCCCAATTTTTTGAGCATCAAAAGATTGTTCTTTGCATCCTCTCGATGTGTTATCTCTTCACTCTCTATGATTTCTAAGCCCATTCTAGGGGCAATGTTCTTTTGTTTCGCGTAATGCTTTAAAATAGTAAGGATTGATTCATCAATAATATCATGAGGATTCAAATTTAAATTAATAGCAATAGTAGGTTTTTCTACTAACTGCTCATAGCAAATACGCAATACTTCTTTTGTAATATTTCGTAGAACAAAGGTTCCTCTGATCGTCGGGAGAATTTTCTCAGGTAAAATAATAGAACCATTTTTATCAATAATACGAAGTAAGGCTTCATAGTGCGATAATTTTTGTGTTTGTGTATCAACAATTTTTTGATAGTAACAAAGGATTCTATTCTCTTCAATCGCTGCTTTTATTTCATTGAGTGATAAGCATACATCTTGGGTATTTTCATTTTCATCGTAAATATCAATCGTATTTCTGCCTTTATTCTTAGCATTGTAGAGTGCTATATCTGCTAGCTTAAAGGCTTCAGAGAAGGTCCTTGATTTGTATGGTACTAAATTAACCCCAATGGAAACAGTGACATTAATAGTTTCATTGGAAGAAATATGAAATCTCGTTTCTTGAATTGTTTGAGAAATTCTTTCAATGACATTCAGTGCGCTCATGTGGTCATCTCTACGCGTTTTGGCTAAGATCAAAAATTCTTCGCCACCATAACGTATAACAATATCATCTTTATGACGAATAGCCAGTAAAATCGTGTCAGCAACTTGTTTTAAAACTTTATCTCCTGCATCATGCCCATAGGTGTCATTGACTTTTTTAAAATAATCAATATCTAATGTTGCTAAAATATAGTCATTGAGATTAATAAAATCTTCATATTTCTGAAGATAATTTCTGTTGTACACATTAGTGAGTTTATCAATAAAAGCAGTTTTTTTAGCCGACCGCAATCTTACAGCTTGAATAATTGCAAAGAGTAAGATAATGAATATAACTGCCATAACTGCGAAGATACCATTTTGTATCATATGAATGATTTGATTAATTTCTTCAATTTTTTGTATGGAAAAATCAATGGCTAAAATAAGTTCTACATTGCCTTGATACATAATGGGAACAAGATAACTCATCGAGAGTTGTTGTAGCATTGAATGTCGTATGACCAAAGCTTTTTTTTGGGTATAAATATCAAGCCATTCTGGGCTATCAGCATCAAATTTTTGGCCAATAAATGCCTTATCCTCGTGATTAGAGGCATCACTAAGAAACCTAAATACACCTCGATTGTCTCTGTATAAAAGATAGGCATATTTTATATTGGGAGTGATTAAGGTTTTTAAGCTCTCCTCGATTTTGTGTTGAAGTGAGCTATTTTGTTTGATATCAGAAGTATAATCGGTACTCTCTTTTAAAAGAGAATGTATTGAGAAGGCACTGTTATTGGTAATCGAAAATACGTCAGAAATTGAAATTTCAAATAGCTTTTTTTCAATGCTTTTTTCTAAATTGACTGTTGAAAAAAGTAATAGTGCTAAAATGGCTGAAATAATAAACGTTGGAAGGATAAAATAGAACGGATATTTAAAAAGCAGCTTATTGTTGTCCATATATTAAATACCTTCTACAAATTGATTGAAGGTTGGAGGCAAGATAATGGCCTTTTTTTCAAGTCTATTTTTAATAAAAACGATATTAGGTCTACTTTTATTCCAAAAGAGTGCTCCAAAGTACTTGTCATCTGACAATAATTTACGATAGTTATTGGTAAAAAAGAGTCTTTTGGTATTATCACATAACGTTTCACTTCCTACGGCTTTATTGACAAAAACGAAGTTCGATGTTTCACATTTTTGACTTAGCGTAAAATATTGAGAATAGACTTTCTTCTCCATCTCTGACATATTTGGAATAAAAAGTTTGATCTCTTCATGAAGAGATGATGTTGCAATTTCAGAGATAATCTTTGCTTCCAGCTCTATTTCTTTGCTGTAAGGTTGAACCAAAAAGGTGTAGTTTTCTGCCGATAAAAGGCTAAAAAAGGTTACAAGTAGGATAAGTCTTTTCATTAGAAAACCCACCTAAATGAGAAGGTGACGCTTCTATCATTATCGTCTAATGCAAAAACGCTGGTCTCAAAATGGGGGGAATTGATAATATAAAGAGACTGTGTAGAGCGATCTAAAATATTATTGGCTTTAATGCTGTAACTCAAATCTTTCGTCGCATGATAGGTCACCCCAAGGCTCATGTCAAAACTATCAGGGATATTAAGGCCTTTGTAATCATAACCATTTCGATAAATAAC
>JAVHRG010000123.1:17007-17724 GCA_036171535.1 Sulfurospirillum sp.
AAAGTAATCAAACTTTTGATAACCTCCCATGTATTTAATATAGCCACCTTTGGTGGAGTTATTGATCGTTTCACTCAGTGTGGACGTGTAGTAATTTAAATGAATTTTATCTCGATCCGAGAAGCTGTATTCGTAGTCAAAGAGAATGCCTTCTGATGTGATAGTATGATCAACATTGATAAATCCAACAGGCGAGAGATAGATGAAATCATCAATGTTTACATGGTCATAGGTAATGCCAAATTTAGAATCGCCCTGCGTATAAACACCTTCAAGTGTGTAAAAGCGGTACTGTTGCGATTTAAGTGCTGGTGCGCTTTTGTAGGCATAATCGACGTTATAAAAAGAAGGTGCTAATGCTGTTTGGGTGTAAAAGCTTTTAAAACCAAAATTTTCTGTTGGTGTGTAGATAGCACCAACTCTTAAAAGCGTTTCCGTGCTGTCTTTAAGATACGCATTGCGATCATAAGAATCCAGTTTGGTATTTGCGACTAAAATAAGATCATCTTTGAGTTTATAACTGTCTTGAAACAGAATGGAAGAGATGGTCTCCTCATCAAAAGCGTTAAATCGCCCTATAGCATTATTTGTATTGCTTTCTCTGTCTTGGACATCGTAGGTTTTATTTTTAACGTTTACTGCAGTGATAAAAGAGTTGTCTTCAACATCAAACGATTTGGAAAGATAAGCATTCGTTTTAATAAAGCGCAAATCTTC
>JAVHRG010000124.1:0-17670 GCA_036171535.1 Sulfurospirillum sp.
TCACTCAACTCCCCAAAGCGGAGCTGCATCTTCATATTGAAGGCTCATTGGAGCCTGAGCTTATGTTTGCGCTCGCTCAAAAAAACACCATTGCACTGCCTTATCAAACCATTGAAGAGGTTAAACGTGCTTATAACTTTACCTCGTTACAATCATTCTTAGACATCTACTATGCGGGCGCTAACGTGCTGATTAACGAATCTGATTTTTTCGATTTGACGTGGGCGTATCTGCTTACATGTAAAGCTCAGAATGTTGTTCATGCAGAGATTTTTTTCGACCCTCAAACACATACTGGACGAGGCATTGCGTTTGAAACTGTGGTGAGAGGGATCACTAAAGCACTTCAAAAAGCGGAAAGTGAATTAGGCATTAGCTCGTTTTTGATCATGTGCTTTTTGCGCCATCTTAGTGAAGAAGAGGCGTTTCAAACCTTAGAGCTATCCCTCCCTTTTAAAGATAAAATTATTGGCGTTGGGCTGGATTCGAGTGAAGTTGGACATCCGCCTTCCAAGTTTAAGCGTGTGTTTGAGGCAAGCGCCAAAGAGGGCTATAAGATCGTTGCTCATGCAGGTGAAGAAGGGGATAGTTCGTACATTTGGGAGGCAATCAACCTTTTACATGTAAACCGAATTGACCATGGCATTCGCTGTGATGAAGATGCAAAATTGGTGGATTTTCTCATTGAAAAACAGATACCTCTTACCGTTTGCCCACTCTCCAATGTCAAACTCAAAGCGGTGAACCATATGCAAGAACACAACATCATAAAACTTTTACACAAAGGTGTTTTAGTCACCATTAATTCTGATGATCCTGCTTATTTTGGTGGGTATATCAATGCGAACTATGAAGCCGTTGTACACAGTTTACATGTAAACAAGGAAGAGCTTAAAACCTTAGCCATAAACAGTTTCAAAGCCTCTTTTTTAAGTGAAATAAAAAAGCAGCATTTTATAGAGATTATCTCCAAGTATTAAGATACTTAAAATGTGACTTCATAAAAAGAAATTACATTTTTCCCTGCCTCTTTGGCTTTGTACATCGCAGCATCAGCTCGTTTTAAAAGGTCATCTGATGTTCCATCTTCACTCTTAAAAACCAATACCCCAATACTTGCCGTACAACTATGTTTGACCAATTGCTCTTCATTTTTATCATACGATACATTCAGTACGTAAAGAGCAGACAAGCTTTGAAGAATTTTTTCGGCTATATGATGTGCTTGTTCGGCAGATACCTTATCATCTTCATGAAGTGTATTTAAAATAACGACAAATTCATCTCCTCCAAAACGTGCTACGGTATCCATCTCGCGCACACACTTTTGAAGTCTCTGGGCAACTTGGCACAGTAATAAATCCCCAATACTATGCCCATAGGTATCATTAAGCGATTTAAAATTATCCAAATCAAGAAAAAAGAGTGCACTGTACTTTTGAGTGCGTTTCATCTCTGCTAACATGTAATTTAACCGCTCACTTAAGAGCAAACGATTTGGTAATTTCGTGAGAGAATCATAAAATGCTAATTCTTTTACTTTATCTTGCATCACTTTTCGCTCTGTTGTTTCTCGTGTAATACCATGATAACCGATAATCTCACCTTTTTTATTCCGTTCTGGTTTTGAAATAATCTCCCCCCAGATTAGCCTACCATCTTTGCATATATGTTGTATTTCATAGGTAATAAAACCTGTGCAAATTCCTTTTTCTTCTGCCTCTTGCCTGCGACTCATCGTTTCAATAACCGTAGCAATACCCTCAGGTGAGAACATCTCAAAAGCATGACGTCCTATCACTTCATCCGCTTTATAGCCCCTCAACCGCTCATCGGAAGGACTGATGTATGTAATTTTTAAATTACGGTCTGTTCTCCAAATCACATCGGTCACTTCTTCAGTGAGGCGCCTGTAAAGCTCTTCGCTCTCTTTTAATTTTGTAGCCGCTATACTTTTTTCAATTGCAATACTGGCAAGATTAGCGGCTTGCTCTATAAGTGATATATCTGATTTTATAGGAATTTGTGGCGTTCGGTGATAGATTGCGAACGTCCCTAAAATATTACCTTCAAATGAAAAAATTGGCTCTGACCAACAGGACTGAAGCCCTGCACGAAGAGCCAACTCTTTATACTCTTTCCAATAAGGATGTGTCACAATATTTTCAACAATAACACGTTCTTTCAGATATGCAGCAGTTCCACAAGAGCCAACATCTTGCCCTATATGAACACCACAGATTGCTTCATTATAAAAATTAGGGAGATGAGGCGCAATGACTTGTGAAAAAATTTGATCCTCTTGATCAAGCAACAAAATACTGCACAGCATATCTTTATTTTGCTCTTCCACCCCTTTTATAATGGATTCTAGAACCATCGGCAAGGGAACCATTGTAGCTATCATTTCAAGTACATTGTTCCGATAATGTTCACGCATTTCTGCTATTTTTCGGTTTTTAATTTCGCAGTGTAACCTGTAATACCAATAGCCAAACAGCATAAATAAACAGATAACACCTACACTGTATTGAATAATTGTCTGGACATGAATCCCTTGTTCGATTCTCATACCAATCCAGCGATTAAAGATGGCATCAGATTCTTCAGCAGATATGGACACCATAGCTTTTGTCATAATCGAAGCAAGTTCAGGATGTCTTTTTGAAAATGCAAAACGATGCTGGCTTGAAAATTCTGTTTGACCGGAAATACGAAGCTTTGTAAGTCCATTGTTTTTAATCGCATAGTTAATAGCGCTCATATCTCCGACATAAGCATCTGCTTTCCCCTCCATCACAAAGGTTAAAGCTTCTAAAATAGTATTGGCCAATACTAACTTTATTTTGGGATATTTTGTTTCAAGTAGTTCTTGCGTAAAGTAACCTTTTTCAACGGTCACGCTTTTGCCTGATAGATGTTCTAAACTACCTATAAATTTACCTTCACCATTATCAACAATCATTGTTTGCGTATCGCGATAAGGTTCTGAAAATAGAAAATATTTTAAGCGTTCTGGTGTTTGAACAATACTGGTTAAGATATCTATCTCACCCTTTTTAGCCAAATCAACAACCTCAGGCCATGATTTTCCTTGAACAATTTCAAACTGAATCCCTAATTTTCCCTCCAAAAGATGCAGGTAATCCACTGCCATACCAACATAATTTCCATTTTTATTAACCCATTCATAAGGAGCATACTCGGAATCCATTCCAACTTTAATGAGTGGATGTGCCAAAAGCCATGCTTTTTCGTTATTACTAAGAGATAGAGTCGTTGTTTTAGGGATAGAGGCGTTCTCTGCAAAAAGAAACACAGGGTTAAGTAAAAAAATAAAAAGACAAAAGATCAAAAACTTCATTATTTTTTATGTCCTTATCTAGGATCTTCTATTAGAATAGAATAGCTAAATTCAAAATATTTTTAACTGAACATTACAGTAACAACCACTAGGAGCTTTCATCAATTTAAGTATAAGATCAAACGGCATACACTCAATTTTATATTACCATACCTCTCAATCCTCACACTCAAAACTAGCCACTAGATCGGTTTAAAGTTTTAAAACTGTTACATTTTATGTCAAAAAATACAAAATTATTTTTCATGCGGAATACTCCTTGCATCTGTAACAAAAATGTCACACAAGGAGAGAACGTATGGATGAAAAAGAGCTCAAAAGAGAATTAGCACGACTCAAACGTTTAGCCGTCGAAATTGCAGGTGAAATTCACGATATTGTCGAAGATACACTCTGGGTCAAATACAATGAACTTCCCATTCTCTCAGCAAAGATAGTTGAAGCCGTTAAAGAAGCTGAGGCCTTTAAAGAGCAACATCATCTCTAATGGGTTAAAATCCAATCGGCAATTTTAGTCACTACTTCTTGCTCTATGCCATTAAAACCATGATGGCCAAAAGCATTGCAAGGATCGCCTTTAGTTTGCCCACCTTCTATGGCAATCAGCTCTTTTGCAGCAGAGGCGCTTAGTTTGTTCATTAAAGAAGGTATGAGGTCAAACGGGCAGTGAGAACAACCATCCTCTTTATGATGTACCACCAGCACAGGCATCTGAAGTTTTTCAAGTTTCATTTCGGGTACGGCATCACTTTTGGCATCATATAAAATTGAAGACGTTAACACAATGCCATAAATATTCGTTGGATTTGCCGTTGCAACGTATGCAACCGATTGCGTACCTCGACTTGTTCCAACAAGCCAAATAGGTGCCGTTGTTTCTGTTTTAATCCATGCAAGAATGGCGCTTATATCTTGCACATGTTCTTTGGTTTGGCGAAAGCCACTCAGGTAAGGTTCATGCTGACGATCTGAGGGTGCATCGACAATCACGACCATCAATCCCGCTTTCACAAAAAGCTCACGCGTACGTGTCAAGAAGTTACCTTCTCCCCAGCCAAATTTCCCCTCGCTTGAGAGCTGAAGTCCACCATGCCCACCTGCGAACAGAACAACGACAGCTTTTGGAGCTTCTGGTGTTAAGATTAAAAGACGCTCACTGGCACTACTACGTGTTGGGACATCCACTACGCGCGATGAAACATCAGCAAATAACGAGAGACCTGCTAAAATCAATATGGCAAGAAAACGCATCTTTCACTCCTAATGTAGGGCTTTTTTCTCTATTGCTTTGGCTTTTAAAATGGTATGCGGTGTTTGAAGTTCAAATACTTCGCCTTCTTCTATCTTTTCAAGGGCAATTTTTTTACCTGATTTGACAATTTGAGCATAACACTCTTTTTGTTCGCGTGTGGGTTCTTTGGAATTTAGAGCAATCGTATAAGAAGAGAGCAGTTGCTCTTTTTTAGCTAGATTTTGCCTCGCTTGAAAAATAATTTGTTCTTTGAACAGATTCACTTGGCGTGATTTTTCACGGTATAACAGAGCGATTTTATCATTGTATTGACTCTTCAATATGCCTATTTCATTTTTCCATAAGGAAAGTTTTTCATCGATAGAGCGTTTCGCAAAAAGGTGTATCAGGTGTGTCAAACTCTCCTCTTTGGAACGCAATATTCGCCCAAAAACAAGTGTGTAGCGCTCCATCAAACCATCAATATGTTGCAGTATCTCTGCACTATCAGGAAGTATCATCTCCATTGCTGCTGAAGGTGTTGGGGCTCTTAAATCCGCTACAAAATCACTAATCACATAGTCTATCTCATGCCCGACCGCTGAGACAATCGGTGTTTTACATGTAAAGATTGCATCGGCTACTATCTCTTCGTTAAATGCCCACAAATCCTCCACACTTCCGCCACCACGTCCAACGATAATGACATCTGCACCAAGGTTATCTGCACGAGCAATATTAGAGGCAATGGCAAATTTAGCACCTTCACCTTGAACCAGTGTGTCGAGTAATGTAATTTTTACGAGTGGCCAACGCTTTGTTGCCACACGAAGCATATCTTGTAGTGCTGCGCCCGTACCAGAAGTCACCAATGCAATATGAGTGACAAAACGAGGCAATGATTTTTTGCGCTCCGCTTCAAAATAACCTTTGGCACCCAATTTGACTTTGAGTTGCTCATAGGCTTTAGCGAGTGCACCACTTCCGGAAGGTTCCATCATCGTACAGTTAATCTGATATGTTCCACGCGGTGAAAATACCGAAATGGAACCATGAACAACCACAGCCATCCCCTCTTCGACTTGGAATTTTAACGTCCTTGTATTGCCCTTAAACATCACACAGGAGATAGAAGAGTCAGCATCTTTGAGAGTAAAATAGAGGTGGCCAGAGCTGTGATAGGTAGGTCTGGAAACCTCCCCTTCTACGCTTACATGTAAAAAAGTAGTTTCCAGTAGGGACTTAATTTGATTGTTTAAACTTGAGACGCTAAGAGTTTGACTCATTAGCGTTTTTTAGCAATGACCAAGGTAGAGATATCCATCGAGAAGCTTTTGACAAATTCAGTTTCAAAACCAGCAACATCCAACTCTTTTTGAAGCATAGAAGGAGTTAAGAAGCCTTCTATCGAATTTGGAAGATACTCATAGGCTGCTTTGTTTTTAGAGATAATTCCACCCAAAATTGGTAAAACTTTATTGAGATAAAAATCTTTAAGGACAAAGAAAAAGCCTTTTTTCTCATCTTTGGTAAATTCTAAAATGACGACGTATCCGCCTTGTTTAATGACACGCGCGAACTCACTAAAAGCTTCTTGACGTCTTACAACATTGCGAATACCGTAGCTAATGCTCAAAATATCAGCACTTTCACTTGGAAGAGGAATTTCAGTCGCTTCGGAAATGACAAATTCAAACTCAGGAAATTTTTGTTTGCCCACATCGGTCATACCAGTAGAAGGATCCACACCTAAAATCTTGCCGATACTTCGTCCTGCTTTTTTGGCTTGCTTTGCCCAGTATCCCATCATATCACCTGTACCACATGCCACGTCAACAATAAGGTCTATCGGCTTAGTGTAGCGTAAAAAGGTTTCATCACAGGCAGTTTTACGCCACTGAATGTCAATACCCATACTTAAAACACGGTTTGCTGTGTCATAGGTTCCAGCAATCTCATTAAACATCTGAACAATTTTCTGTTGCTTGTTGTCGTTATTCTCCAAAACAATTCCTACCTGTAAAATATCTACCAAAAGATTGGCGAGCTTGGCTTAAGAAGCATATCAAATAATTCTGTCTCGCTAGAGGCAAGCTTCAGTACCTAGTGTAACGTAGCTTCTCAAGCTCTACTTGAGAAGCTACGTCAAAATGTTAAAACAGTCCTGCGACTTGTTGTGCAATTTTATCTTCCAAGATTGGGGTCGCTTCATACAGCGTTAGGTTCATTTTAGTTGCTTCCGCAAACATCATCGTTTTATGCTCTATATAGTCACTCTCATACGATTGTGAACTTGAAGAGTAGGTATTACTGTACATTTTTCCACTGGCATCGGCATCACGTATTGGGCCACCAAAGCTATTCATTGTACCTGATTTTTGGCCATCTCTAATGCTCGCTTGTCCACCAGTCGTTCCAGTATTTGCCATAACTCTACCTTTGGCTTTTTCACGAATCACAATGTCCACTTGCATTTGAAAAATCGTATCTTCGGTTGCTTTTCCAATGAGTCCACCCACAACAGCACCACCAAGTCCTGCTGCTGCCATACTTCGACCGTTACTACCAGAGTTAGCAATAGCACCTGCAGCACCACCCATCAAAGCACCGGTCGCAACATTATTTTCGCTCTTTTTATTACAGAACAAGATATTCGTCATCAGCACATAGGTTGCCATTTCTGGATCATCTACAATGGTATAGCCTTTAGCATAAAGAGCTTGGATAATTCTATTTTCTAAATTAATCGGAGCACCACTGGTATTTTTAGTCGAAACAAAAATGGTTCGTTTATCTTTTGCCACAGGGTTAATAAAAACACTCTGTGTCATCCGTGCACTTGTCTGAAGCTCGGATGTTGCACACCCACTCATTAAAATTAGCGCTGCACTAAGAGCGAGACTTACCTGTAATGTTGTTTTTTTCATTGTTTATCCTTTGTAAAAAATGGGTGCGTTATTGTACCGCAATATCTCAATTTATTGTTAAAATAATACCTCTTCAATTCAAATGAAATGTTAATAAAGTGCCCGCTTAAGCCTTTTAGCCATACGAAATTCTTCTTTCTTAAGATACTTCTTGACAAAGAAAAGCAGAGGCATTTCACTTTTAGAAAGAAGGTAAAACCCACTTTGTTCGTGTAAGAAAAAGTACATATCTAAGAGTAACGTTTTGTAAAGTGAACTTTGCACAAATTTAAGGAGTTCTTCTCTATCATGTCTTAAAAATCCTTCAAACGCTTTTTGCAAACACAGAATCAAAGCATTATCAAAAACAACACCGCCAATCCCTAAAATATAGCATATATTTTCTGCAATTTTAAAAATATTTTTAAGTGATTTTGCATCATCTTCTAAAAGTAACACTACATCATGTTCTAAAAACTGCATCTGCCTATACAAAAGAACTTTAAGTACTTTTTGTGTACTCATGCCATGAGAAAAAGAAAAATCAAGCTCTTTTAAACCAATGATCTCACACTTTCTAAACACTTCATAAAGCGAGAAATCGTAGTTCAAAGGCAATCCAAAAAGCGAAAGGTAACGATTTTTATAGCGTTTATCGTCACTCACATTTTTGATTATATGCAACTTTGCATCTGCTTCAAAAGCATTGATCTGATCTAAAGAGTTAAACTGAAAGGTTAAAACACCAAAACGGTCGGTATGGAGAGGACGATTTTCAAGATAGAGTTGATGTATCGCTTTTTTGTAAGAAGAAGTGGTCGCAAGATGGGTAACCACTTCTTTAGGGTTTTGAATGAGATAGCGTCTTTTAAAGGTGCACTTTTTCACACAACAGCTTTTAGAACTGCTTTTCCATGACAGGGATGACCTGTTTTTTACGGCTCAACACGCCATCAACCCACATTTCGTGGTTTACAAGCTTTGTATTCATCGCTTTTTCAATCACACTTTCATCATCGCTTACCACTAAAAATTGTGAACCTTCGATCATAATGTCGGTTAAAAGAAGCATGACAGTATGGCGACCACCCTCTTCTTTGTAGGCTTTCATATCGGCAAAAAGAGCCTCTTTCATGCCATCAAACACTTTAAGATCGACCACTTCAAGCTGACCGATACCAATTTTATGGCCACCCATTTCAAAATCTTTGTAATCGCGCAATAAAAGTGTTCTTGGGGCAGCGCCAACGACTGCAGATTTGACCAAAAACATCTCCATACCCAGCGCTTTAAAATCTTCAATACCAGCAATTTTTGCTAATTCTTTGACCGCCTTAGTATCTGCTTTCGTGCACGTTGGTGATTTAAAAAGTACGGTGTCACTTAAAATGGCCATCATCATTGCACCTGCAATATTTTTCGGAATTTCAATTTTATAATGATCGTATATCTCTTTGACAATCGTATTGGTACATCCAACAGGTCTAATCCAACACTCAAGTGGTGTCGTTGTGGTAATGTCACCAAGTTTATGGTGATCTACGATACCTAAAATATTTGTCTCTTTAAGATTGTGTGGCGCTTGCGCAAGATCAGAATAGTCGGTAATGTAGAGATTATCGCCAGAAAAATCATTTTTAAGAAGTGGCTTCTCAAGGTTAAATGTCTTTAAAATAAACTCTGTCTCAGGACTAATTTCACCTTGACGCGCAGGAGTACAAGGCTCACCGAGTTGTGTTTTCAAATATGAAAGAGAAATTGCTGATACGACAGAATCAGAATCAGGATTAATATGTCCACATGCATAAGTTTTCATGGAAAATTCCTTTAGTATTTTTACATGTAATTATAGCCGATTGTCCCCATATTTTGAAATAATCCCTCTTAAAACTTCGTTTCAATTTTTATTTAACACTAATTTTATACTTCCTTATAATAATATTATTTAAAAAATTTATAAGGATCATGCATAATGGAAATGATCTCCATCGCACTTTTACAAAGTATTGTAGATTATGGTGTTATAGGATTATTGGGTGTGATGAGTTTTATTACGCTCTTTTTTTGGGTCGAGCGGCTTTTGTTTTACCATGCTTTGAAAATCTCACACTATACCTGTAAAGAAAAATTAGAGATGGATGTGACCAATCACGTCCATATTCTCTCAACATTCGGCTCAAATGCCCCGTACATAGGCCTTTTGGGTACGGTGTGTGGCATTATTATCACATTTTATGCCATGGGTCAAAGTGGACAGATTGACGTTAAGACGATTATGTCTTCTTTAGCACTAGCGCTTAAAGCAACTGCAATGGGTCTTGTGGTCGCTATTCCTGCGATCTTTTTTTACAACCATCTGGTGCGTAAAATTGAGAAAATTTTGATGTGTTGGGATATTGCAAAACAAAGTGAGAATGATGAAAATAAATCGCTTTGAAACGATTAATGTCGTACCCTTTATCGACATTATGTTGGTTTTGCTTGTCATTGTACTCACCACGGCAACCTTTGTGGCGAAGGGCATTATTCCTGTGGATTTGGCACAAGCGGCTTCTGCCAAACCTTTAACGGATCAAAAAGAGCTTATCATCACCATTACAGAAGAAGAGAAATTTTTTTTCAATGATAAAGCTGTGGAGTTAAATTCTCTTGAAAGCGCACTTTTAGAGTTTAATGAGCAAACTCCCATTATGATTAATTGTGATAAGCATGCTTCTTTTGAGCCTTTTGTCAAACTCATAGATCTTTTAAAGCAACATCATTACACTCAAATTGGGATTATCACCAAGCAATGAAACGCTATATTCATGCTTTTACCATAACATTCGTCGTGTACCTTATCGGTGGATTTGCAGTGATGTACCATACCTCTTTGATACACAAGCCCTCTTCTTTGGCTGATTTATCTAAAGAAGTAATGGCAATTACTTTGTATGAGCCAAAAAAAGAGGAACCTGAACTTCATCCAACACCACCTCCTCCACCGCCAACGTTGACGCACACACCTCAAAAAAGTATCGCTAAGAAAGAGCCTAAAATCTTGCCAAATGCACCTGTAATAAAAGAGTCTATGGTGATTGCGAAGGAGAGTGAACATGCTGATTTGGAAGATCAAAAAACGGTAATGAAAGAGGTAAAAGCTGAGGCAGTGAGTTCAGAAGTGAGTAGTAAAGAGTCTTTACATGTAAAACAAAAAGAGTATTTGGAAAAGTTAAAAAGACGTATCAATGAGCACAAAACCTATCCAAAGATCGCTCAAAATAGTCATATTGAGGGAAGTGTTATAATAAAATTTACGATTTCTCCCAAGGGAGAGTTACTTTCATTTGTAGTTTTAGAGGGTAAAAAAATCTTCCATAAAGCTACGGAAGATGCGGTTCAAAAAAGTTTTCCATTTCCTTTAAATGAAGATCTCTTTACCTCTAACATGACATTTCAAATCGAACTGAACTATTCATTGCACTAATGAATTAAACATTAGTGCCCTTTTTTTCCGTGCTCTTTGTTATCATTTCCATGATCTTGGTCATGGTCACCACGGTCACGATCATCACGTCTATCATCAAAATCACGCATATCATGACCAGCTTTGAGTGCTTTAAACTCACTTGAACCTGGTTTTATGCCAAGATCTTTTGCCATTGCACCCCAGCCTTTATATTTGTTAGCTTGATAGTATCTGAGCACATCTTCATGGCTTCTGCCTGATAATTCTGAAAGACGTAGTACCATATACGCATCCGCTGGTGCTCCTACACTTTTTAAAACAACGCTGAGTTGTGATTCTGGTAACCCAAAACGTGAAGCAAGCCCTGATCTATAAGCGTACGGATCAGAATCTGATCTTAGATTTAGATTAACCATCCAATCAAAATCTGCTGCTACCAGTGCTGAGCCACTTAAAAGTACAAAACTTGCAGTTGCTAATAAAAAACTTTTTAATTTCATAATGACTCCTTTAATTTGTTCATATTAGCGTCTATCGCGTCCGTCATCTCTTCGATCATCATCTCTGTCATGATGCGGATTGTGATCTCGTCTCTCATCTCTATCAGAATCTCTTCGTTCTGGCTGGCGTTCATAATGTTGTGGCGCAGGCTGACGGTCATAATGCCTTGGTTCTACATAGACTTTACGAACAGGCATATTACGGCGATCTTCATAATGTCCCCTAGGATGGTAAATATAACGCGTGTCATATCGCTCACGAAGCTCTATAAATTCACCAAAATCTGGTCTAATACCTACATGACGGCCTATATCATCCCAGCCATAATGCCTTCTTTCACGATATACTCTTAAAATATATTCTGGTGGTCGTCCCGTCAACTCGGCAAGGCGAAAGATCATATAGGCATCCGCAGGATCATAAACACTTGTTAAAATCACCATAACATCAGGCTCTCGAACGCCAAAACGATCCACCAAACTATATCGATAGCCATAAGGATCATCATGAGAGCGCATATTAAGACTTACCATCCAATCAAAATCTGCTGCAAAAAGGGAAGATGTGCTTATCAAAACACCTAATCCCATCAAAAAAAGCTTTTGTAATTTCATTGTCAATCTCCATCTGTAGTAATAAGGCGCATTATAGTCTAAAAAGTGAACTTATCGTGAAACAATTCCCCTGATTCTCTCCTTTTTTAGATGTACTATTCTTTCTTGGTTTTTAGCATTGTTTTTCTATGTAACCATTTGTTTACATAAAAATTACGCTCATAAGCCTATAATACCCTTGTAAATTTGTTAAGGAGAAGCATGATGAAAATCTATCATCAAAAGATGCCTACGGATGAAATCATCTGTTTTGTCCACACATGCACAAAACACATGCTCAATATCACAAAGAACCACTATAATTTTTTATATACTTTAGTAAGAAAAAACAAATAAGGATTATTATGCAATCCCGTCAATCGAAAATTATTACCAGTGCAACAAGCTATTTTATGAGCCAATACACGAAACACTATTTGCATGTCGAAAAACCCTCTTTAGGATTACCACCTCCTCCTGAAAATAAAAAATATCTACTTTATATTCATATCCCTTTTTGCACAATGTTTTGCCCGTACTGTTCTTTTAATAAATTCACCTACACCAAAGAAGCTGCCCTCATATACTACCGCCATTTACGTGAAGAGATTTTACATGTAAAAGAGTTGGGGTATGATTTTAACTATTTAGTCATAGGGGGAGGTACTCCCTTGATTGATGAAGAGGAGTTGATTACAACGGTTGAGTTGGTTCGAAAACTCTTCTCCATCGAACATGTCTCGTGTGAGAGCGATCCTAACCATATTAATCCCAAAACCGTACTCCGTTTAGATGGCTTAGTCGATCGTCTCTCTGTGGGCGTTCAAACCTTTGATGACACCCTTTTAAAGAAATTGGGACGTTACGAAAAGTTTGGTTCAGGAGAAGAAGTGTATGCAAAGATTGCATCCATGCTGGGAATTTTGCCCATCACCAGCGTGGATCTCATTTTCAATTTTCCTTCCCAAACACAAGAAGGGCTCATTCACGATCTTGATACGCTTAAAAAACTCTCCCCAGAGCAAACCAGTGTCTATCCACTGATGACCTCTTCTTTGGTAAAAAACAGTGTGAAAAAAACATTGGGCGAATTCAGTCTGGAGAATGAATTTACCTTCTTTAGCACCATTAAAAAGTCATTAAAAGAGCTCTATCCTGCACGACATGGTTGGTCATTTTCAAAAGAGAGCGATTTGATTATTGATGAATATATTATCGACAATGAAGAATACGTAGGTGTCGGTTCAGGCTCTTTCAGTTTTTTACAAGATACCCTTTACCTTAATGAATTTGCATTGGATAAGTATGCAACGCTTATTCAAGAAAAATCTTCCGCTATTACAAAAGAGCGAACTTTCCCAGCCAACTCTCAGATGTATTATCGTTTAATGGTTGATCTTTTCAATGGTACGCTCTCTAAGAAAAAATTTACGGCTATGTTTGGTAAATCGATCAATGATACACTGGGTAAAGAGCTCATGCTCCTTAAATTTGCCAAAGCAATCAAAGAGAATAAAGAGAGTATCACTACGACCGAATATGGTGACTACCTCTTTTTAGTCATGATGAAAGAATTTTACATGGGCATGGATCGCATTCGTAACGAAGCACGTAAAAACCTTATCCTTTGAATGAAGCCAGTGAGAGACTCTCACTCCATGTCAATACGAAAAAGCCTATATGTGCACCATTGATATCGACAATAGGCGAATAAAGAACATAATTATCCCCTCGTTTAAGATACCCCGTACCTTGAAAATTAATCTCTTTGATAAAATTTAGACCATTGGCGTCTTGGTTGACAATCGTGTAGTTATCGAGCATAAGCTTTTCACCGTAAGATGCCGCATTTGCAATCGATAAGTACTCATTTTTCATCAATACATAAAACTCAACGCCATCTTTTTTAAAATAGCCATTTAAATCTTTAAAATCAACAACCGTTTCGATGGTTCCTACATACTCATTTTGTTTAAAGACAGGAGCAATGGCACGCATAAACATACCATGTCGTCCAATTTCAATGCCTTGCATCGGATGTTTACTCTGCTTTATTTTTTCGAGTGCATGGCGAAAGGTGCTAAGATCATCATTATTTTGATTGGTGTAATCCCATAGACGAATAAAACTTTTAAAATCCTTGGTATGCAGGTGTATCCTTGCATTTTCAAAGATATCCGCTAGCGCCATGCTATCTCTAATTTCGAGCAGATACTGCAAACATTTCTCTCGATTTTGTTCACTTAAACAGTCAACAACATTGGGACTTTTAGCGAGAATCACCGAGCTTGCCAAAGAGACCTTGGTTGTCTCCGCAATTTTATTATGCAATGTCAGTAAAAGTGCATCCATCTGTTTTTTAAGCGTCTCTTCTTCTTCATACGAAATTGATTTATTGTATAAGAAGAGAATAACCAGTCCAAAAAAGAGCATCAATGCTGCACTGAGAAAAAACCTTTTTTCTTTCATCGTTCACCCTTTATTTCTGCATCATCCACACCATCTAAGAGCTTCTTTTTGTCAAGTTTCAAAATATACGTAAAACATGAGCCCTTATTTTCATACGATTCGATGTTAATGTCAATGTCATTTTTATTACAAATATTTTCTACGATATTAAGCCCCAAACCAAAGCCCCCTTGTACAGAATCTTCTCTCTCAAAACGCTGAAAGACTTTGTAAAGATCTTTAATACCCTGTCCATAATCTTGAAAACTGAGAACACAATGCTCTTCATCTTTCAAGTAAAGTTTTATCTCAACTTTGCCTTGAAAAAAGGAGTATTTAATAGCATTAGAGAGGGTATTATCAATAATGCGCTGAAGTTCCACTCTGCTGATATAAATCATCAGATTTGGCATTATACTATGCTCTAAGTGAATCGACTTAGACACATAAATATCTTCAAAAAAAGCAATACGTGCGTTTAAATACTCAGAAAGATTGACAGGCTCTTTGTTGTACGTTACCTTTTTATGCTTAATGTAATACTCAACATCTTCATACGTCATCTGCATCTGCTTTGTAGCTGCTTTAATACGTTGCAGATGCTTAGACGAGGTCACATAACTTGAGAGAAGCTCCACATTGATATTAATAACCCCTAAAGGCGTTTTGAGTTCGTGCATTGAGTCATTAAAAAAATCATTCATATAACGCTGCATTCTTTTGTAAGGATAAATACTGGAATTGATAAAAAGATTGCTCATAAGATACACTAAAAAAAGCACAATAAAAAAAAGCATCGTGGTGATAAAAATAATTTTGGCATAGTTAAGCTGAAGCTCTACGACAAGATAAAAAATATCACTCCCTTTTTGAATCTCTTTTTGATAGTACAAAAAAGGATAAACCACATGGACTTTAAAATTACTATGCGCGAGATGTGCTTGAATACCCTTATAAAGGAGTTGTTGTGTTTCGTCATAAATATTAATATGAAAACGCACACTTCTTGGAATTTCAAAGCGTTCTTTTTCAAAAATGCTCTTTTCATGTGCATCGACCCACTCCAAAATCTCTTGCGTTGCTTTATACTTCTCTTCCATGATGGTACTTTGAATCGCAAAGTAACTGGGTACACAAAACAGTGCCATGACAATGAGCGTATAGACTAAAACCGAACGAAAAGGATTAAGAGAGAACATCGATACGATATCCTAACCCACGAGACGATTTGATAAACTCTTCTTCATCCACTTTGAGCCTTATTTTTCTAATATACATGCGAATATCCGCATAACTGATCTCTTTACCTTCCCACACATTTTCACGAATCAGTTCAATGTCACAAAATGTATTTTTACGGCGAATCAAAAAGCGTACTAAATCAAGCTCTTTAGAGGTGAGGGAAACGGTTTTATCCTCTTTTTTAAGTTCACCCGATTCAAAATGAAAGACATAGCCACAACTGAGTCTAAATTCCCCTGCGGTACTTGTTTGATAATGCTTTTTAATCAGCTCCTTAACACGCAGTTCAAGCTCTTTAAGCTCAAACGGTTTTTTAAGGTAATCATTGCAACCAAGCTGATACCCGATTTCCATGTTATCAATATCTACCAATGAAGTCATGATGATGATAGGCGTCGTAATATTTGCCTCTTTGATGTATTTAATGAGCTCATGCCCATTGATTTTCGGCACTTTTACATCCAATAAAAAGAGATAATAGCACTTCTGCATAATCGCATCCAGAGCACTATCCCCATCAAAAAAGGCATCGACTTCATACCCCAAGAGCTCTAAATACTCCTTAATGCTCTCGTTGTAATTGTAGTCATCTTCTAAAAGTAAAATCTTCATACCTTTTCCTTAACCAAGATAAATTTGTCCTGCGTAAATGATGTAATAACGCAGCATCAAAACACCTAAAATCACCACCATAGAATTTGTTACGATATAACCGGCACGATACACATGACTCTTAAGCGCGATAATGACCGTTATCAAAGGAAGTCCTAGTCCTACACCAATAACGCCTAACCAAAAAATGCCCGCCCAAAAACCCTCAGTTAGTGCAGCTTTTGCGGCACTCGGAGCATCGCCACCTGCATAAAAAAGTCCGATAAAGAAGAGCCCTAAAAGAGGTAGCTCGGTTAAAATAACTCTGGTATCAAGCACGAGAAGATATTTGATACTTTCCGTATTAAGAGCACTCTTAAAGAAGAGTAACCCAACAAGAATATTGACGGCAACACCCGAAGAGAGGCTGGAAGTAAGGAATAAAACAGGTAAAAGTGGACTATTCCACAAAGGAATTGCATAAAGAGCTGAAAGCAAAAATCCCGTATATGAGCCCACACAAAGAGCCGCAACAAAGAGAAAATACTCGATAACTTTGGCATACGAATGAAAACTCTTAACAAGGTTAATAAGTCCTTCTAAAGGAGCTAAAAGGGGATGCTTGATCACACTTCGTTCAAAAACAAGTAACATAAAAACAATGACAATCGGTGTATAAATAAGTAAAAAAAGTACCCCTAAACTCATTACCGATGTCACATTATAACGAAGAAGTAACCAGTAAAACGAAAGGGGGCGACCTAAATCGACCACCAAAAGCAATAAACCTAAAAAAATTGCCGTAGGCGCTACAACAGCACCTGCTTTAATCATTGCATCCCAGATAGAAGAGTTACTGCGTTCATGTCGATTCCATTTCACTAATAAAGCAACGATAATGGAACCTGAGCTTAATCCTGCTAAAAAAAGATAAATCGCAATAGCCCATGACCAATGAATCGCACTGTACTGCTCTACACTTCCCCACATAGGACTCATGACTTGACCCCTTTACGACTAGGAATAAAGGCTACTTTAGGCTTTGTTCCTAAATGCGCCTTAGGAAACAAAAGTACCTCTTTTTGCGATTTTTGATGGACAAGAGAACTTTTTTGCCGCATATCTCCAAAACTGAGAGCCTCCGTAGGACAGATGGTGACACACGCAGGATTTAACTCCTTAGATACGCGTGTATCATAACAAAAATTACACTTTTCTACCACATTTTTTAAAGGATTAACAAATCGTGCATGATAAGGGCACGCAAGTATGCAGTATTTACATGTAATGCAGACGCGTTCATCAATATGCACCAAGCCATCTTTACTCTGAAAAGTGGCATGTGT
>JAVHRG010000125.1:0-287 GCA_036171535.1 Sulfurospirillum sp.
ACCTACGACCCCATCATTAAGAGTGATATGCTCTACCAACTGAGCTAACGGACCATTATGTGACTTAAATATGTTGGAAATGAAAGTTTATTCCTTTTTTATTAAAACTAAAGTTAATGATAAAAAATGAATCCACAGGCAATCACGTCACGGGGATCGTTTACATGTAACCATTTTTTGATCTGTGCATATCGTTTTTAACACACCCGTATAAACTTATTTAATTTTAACCGATCAATTTTGGTCACAAATTCATCACAAATTTTGGGTACAAACAAGCTCTTTTT
>JAVHRG010000125.1:297-3423 GCA_036171535.1 Sulfurospirillum sp.
TTGTTAAAACTAAAGTTAATGATGCAAAAACGAACTCACAGGCAATCGCTTCATTTGGCTTGTTTACATGTAACCCTTTTTTAGTCTGTGAATGTCGTTTTTTATCAAATCATTATAAACTCATTTATTCTTAGCCGATCAATTTTTGGTCACAAATTCATCACAAATTTTGGGTACAAACAAGCTCTTTTTTTGTATGATAACCTATACGTTTTTTGAGGAATATGCATGGAAATTGAAGAAATTATTGAAGACCTGATTGACAAAAATGCCGATGATTTTGAAATATCAAAGCTCATCAAAGAACATATTAAAAATTATCTTGGCTCATTGAATGAAATTTTTGTTGAAAATCAAGGTAAAGATTTTTTAGTCAAACATGCCAAACAGATTGATCAATTTATTATTCTCATTTACAAATACACCTTACGCAAATATTTTGGTAATTACATGCCATTTATCAACTCTATTCCCGTTGTACTGGTAGGCATGGGAAGCTATGGACGCGAAGAACTTTGTGTCTACTCGGATACAGACTTGATGGTAGTGTATAAAGCACTTCCGAGCTATAACATAGAGCCTATGATCCAGTCAATGCTTTACCTTGCGTGGGATGCAGGTATAAAACTAGGGCACCGCACCCATAAGCTTGAAGAGTTAGTGCCTGCTAGCAACCAAGATCTTACCATCAAAACAGCGATGCTAGAATCTCGCTTTTTATGCGGCTCAAAACTTTTATGGATGGAAACGGAACGCGAGCTTTTAAAAATTCAACGTTGGCAAAAAAAAGAGGTGATTCAACAGATCGTTGAAGCCAATGAGGAAAGACGTGCCAAACATCCGATGAGCATGGAACCTAACATCAAAGAAGGTGTTGGAGGACTCAGAGATGCCAATACACTCTCATGGATTTGCAAAATTCTCTTTGGAAATATGCGTATACGCGATCGTGTGCCTGAGATTATTGATGAAGAAGAGTACCGAGAGTTTAGAAGTTCATTAGAATTCTTATTTCGTGTACGTTCAGCCCTTCATCTGAGTGCTAAGAAAAAACAAGATGTGCTCAACCTTGAATTTATCCCCGATGTGGCTGAAAAACTAGGTTTTGAAAATAAAATCTTGAAAAATGCTCAGATGCAACTCGCCTCTAAAACCATGTCGGCGATGCACACGATTGACGTTACATGTAAAATCTTTATGCGAAAGCTCACCTCCGCGATACTCACTCACCCAACACGCCTGAGTGCTCTCAAACGTGGGCGTGTCGAAAAAGGACTTTATGTTGTCGATCATTGTGTTTTTGCCTCCTTTAAAAAACCTAGTCCCAGCTTGAGTGTCGTTTTAGCGCAACTGCAACAGTTTGATGACCCAAAACTCAGTTTTGATATTAGTTATGTGCACTACATCAAAAATGCTCACTTTGCACCCCATAACTCCAAAAAAATTTATAAACAGTTTCGTGCACTTTTATTTCAACAAAACCTTTACACCCTTTTTAGCCTCCTGTATGAAGCCTCCCTTTTGCAACAACTCATTAAGCCTGTGCGCCAAATTCTAAACCTTGCCCAATTTGATGGCTACCATAAGCTACCTGTGGATATTCACTCTTTACACACACTCTATCACTTAGAAAACATCAAAGAACCTTTCATCAAATCGCTCTTTGACGATCTCTGCCCAGAAGGGAGAGCGCTAATAAAATTGGTTGCATTTTTACATGATATTGGAAAAGGAAGAAAAGGCAATCACAGTGAACTGGGTGCAAAAATCTTCAGAGCCTACGCGATGAAATTAGAGTTTTCAGAGCAAGCAATTGAGACGGGAATCACCCTGATTAAAAACCATACACTGATGAGCAATACGGCAAACCGTGAAGATATTTACGATGAAAGAGTCGTTCTTGCCTTCATTTCAAAGCTTCAAAATCCACAAATTCTAAAGCTGCTGTATATTCTCACCTATGCGGACACAAATGCAGTTAATGACAATATTTACACGGGTTTTGTTGCCAAACTACTGCGCGAATTTTACAACTATAGTCTTGATATGTTCGATAAAGAAGAGCTCATCGATGAGACGACTAAACGCTTACGTAAAGAAAATAGCCTGAAGAAAAGTCCTGAATTTTTAGAGCTTTCCAAAGCACTACAGAAAAAAACACTCTCAGTACAATCCAACTTCTTTTTTCTCAAACTTAAACCAAGTGCCATTGTTCAGATTGTCAAAGAGGCCGATGAGACACCCGTTGACGCCTACAGCTATAAAATCAATAACGATTCCCATCTGAGCATTACTGTTATACGAGGGAAAAGCTTTAATATCGGTTACCTTTTGGGAAAACTCTCTTATCTTGATCTGGTTCAAATGGACATTTACAAGCTTTTTGACGGCAAAAAATACTTCCAGATTGACTTTAATGAGAAGGTCACAGAGAATGATATTGAGCTTATTTGTGAACTTATCGACAACTCGTTTGATATGAGCAAAAAGGTAACACTGAAAAAACCAATCATCCTCAAAAATGAGATCGATATTGACTGTGAACACTCCAAATCGTATGCACTAATGCATGTGAACACCAAGAACCAACACGGCCTTATGGCGTATTTGATGAGTGTGTTTGATGAGCATGGGATTGATATTGCTATGGCAAAGATTCAGACCATTAAGAATAGGACGAGGAACTTGCTTTTAATCGAAAAGACAGCCCCCTTATGTAACAATGGACAAAATATACTAGATTATTTTTATTAAGAAGGTACCGTTTATGTGTGGAATTGTTGGTTATATTGGAACGAAAGAAAAACGCAATTTTTTACTGGGTGGACTCAAAGAACTTGAATACAGAGGGTATGATTCAGCAGGAATTGCCGTCCTTAAAGAAGGTGAAATTACCGCATTTAAAGCTACAGGAAAACTTACCAACCTTGCTCATAAAGTAGAAAATTTTCACTCCGAAGGCTTTGGTGTCGGCATCGGGCATACGAGATGGGCAACACACGGAAAGCCCACGGAAGCCAATGCACACCCTCACTGGGGCGAATACTCTTACATTATCCACAATGGTATTATTGAAAACTACAAAGAGATCAAAGACGAACTTCTAAAAGATGGCGTGAAATTTTT
>JAVHRG010000125.1:3523-17585 GCA_036171535.1 Sulfurospirillum sp.
CACGATAAACTCTCAGCCCAAAAAGATGGGTACCGCTACTTTATGGAAAAAGAGATCTACGAACAATCTTTAGTCGTCGCGGAAACGTTAATGGGTCGTATCAAAGGCAATTCGGTTGTTTTAGATGAACTCTCTACTCTTGATCTTAAAAATATGGATGCCATTAAAATCTGCGCCTGTGGTACCAGTTATCACGCGGCGTTAAGTGCGTGTTATATGTTTGAACGCTTGGCAAAAATTCGCTGTAATGTGGAAATTGCCAGTGAATTTCGCTACAAAGAGCCTCTTTTAGATACCAAAACACTCTTTATTGTTATTTCACAAAGCGGTGAAACGGCAGACACATTAGAAGCACTCAAAATGGCAAAACAGAGTGGCATGCGAACACTCGCCATCTGTAATGTCGATAACTCTTCGATTGTGCGAACTGCCGATATGACCATTCTCACCCGCGCTGGCATTGAAAAAGGTGTTGCGAGCACGAAAGCATTCGCAACACAGGTCATTACGCTTTGGCTTTTGACTCTTTATGTGGGTGAGCACAAAAAAAGTATGGAGGCCCTAACGTTGCAAAGCGAAATTGCAGCCTTACTTCGTGTTCCACTCATTCTCAAAGTCAGTGAAACAACCCATGAAAAAATTCGTCGTCTCTCAAAACGTTATTTACACGGTCATGGCTTTTTCTTCATTGGTCGCGATATTTTCTATCCACTCGCACTTGAAGGCGCACTAAAACTCAAAGAAATCAGCTACCTTCATGCAGAAGGTTACCCAGCAGGAGAGATGAAACACGGGCCTATTGCTCTTGCCGATAGTGAGCTTTTCACTATTGCCTTAATGCCCAAAAACCTCTTATACGATAAGATGAAAAGCAATGTTGAAGAGTTGAGTGCACGTGATTCTACGCTGTTGGTTATCAGCCCAGAACCATTTGAATTAGCCGATGATTTTATTAAAACGAAACCGCATACGCACATGATGGGTGAATTTTTTGAGATGATGCTCATTACCCAACTCCTTGCTTTAGAGATTTCGATTCGCCTTGGAAATGATGTGGATATGCCTCGTAATCTTGCAAAAAGTGTGACTGTAGAATAATGACATGTAAGGAAGGGTGATGCAAAAAAAGCTCTCTTTGATTATTGTTGGAACGATTTTTATCTCTTTTATGCTGTTGATGGTTATATCAGCGCTTTCTATCCGTAATTTAGGGATCAAAAATGCTGAAGAAAAAGCACAAATTATTGCCAATTTAGTGCAAGATGGGCTGAGTGCCCATATGCTCAGTGGCACCATGGCTCAAAGAGAATTTTTTCTCAAAAAAATCAGTACGGCAAAAGGGGTCGATGCCCTCTGGGTCGTGCGCAGTAACTCGGTCATCAACCAGTTTGGCAAAGGGTTTAGCAACGAAGTGGCACGCGACAGTATTGATGAAGAAGCCTTAAACAGCGCTACAGTACACAAACAAATTATCGAAGACTCTGGCACTGTCAAATTACGTGTCACAACGCCTTATATAGCAACCGAGCATGGTACGCCCAACTGTATGCAATGCCACCAAACAAAAGAAGGGGAAGTGCTAGGCTCTATTAGCATTGTCTTTGATATTACAGAAGCGCGTACCAATGGTATTCTCAATGCTTTGATGATTTTAGGCTTTTCGATTGTGATCATGCTGTTGGTCTTTATGATCATCAATAGGTCTATGCGTCCCTTAATGGAAATTTTCCATTCCATTACCTTTGTTATGAACAAAGCGCAAGAGGGTGAATATGTCAGGCGTGTACGCTGTTCAAGCCAAGAAAAAGAGTACCAAAATGTAAAATTTGGAATCAACTCTTTATTGGATAAACTTGAAGGGACTCTTACCGATATCGAAATGACGGTCAAGAAATTTTTAGCACTCTCCCCTAATCATCAACCCGATCTTTTGATCGAGACACAAAGTATTGTCCATGAACTCTCCGACATCTATCAATTTAAGCGTACGATTGAATTTGATGAAGATAAAGAGCAAGTGTATCACCGTATCGGGTCTATTTTACAACACGATATAGGACTGAAAGATTTTGTACTCATTGAATCGGGCAAAAATGAGATTCACCCAAACATTGTCTTTGATGCTTCTTCTCAAAAGCGTTCGATTAATTTAAATTGCCGCGCATTGCGCACGAAACAAACCGTTACCTCAGATCAATTTCGCGATATCTGTGGGTTATGCAATACCTCTGCTTCCCATCTGTGTATCCCTTATTTAATCAGTAGCGATTTAGAATTACTTTTGAGTATCTGGGAAAAAACGCCTGAAGAGCTGACCCAAACCAAAACGCTGCTTCCAAAAATTCAAAATTATATCGATGCAGCACGCCCAGAATTGGTCAGTAAAAACTTGACGGAAATTTTGAAAGTCTCTTCTACCACCGATGCACTTACAGAGCTTTTTAACCGCAAATACCTTGATGAATATATCGAAAAAGCGCTTTCACAAGCGAAACGCAATGGTATTATTTATGGTATTTTGATGATTGATATTGACTGGTTTAAGATGGTCAATGACACCTATGGACATGATGTGGGCGATCGCGCTATTAAAGCGCTTTCGCAAGCACTTAAAGCCAATATTCGTGAATCCGATACGGCTTTTCGCTTTGGTGGTGAAGAATTTTTAGTTTTATTGTACGAATGTGAAGATGCGATGGTCATGCAAATTGCGGAGAAAATACGCCTTGCCTTTGAAAAAATGCCAATCCAATCCAATACGAGTGCTACATTTTACAAAACACTGAGTGTGGGGGCATCTATTTTCCCTAAAGATTCAGATTCCCTCTGGAAGTGTATTAAATTTGCAGATATTGCGCTTTACAACGCAAAAGATAGTGGTCGTAATTGCTGTAAACGCTTTGACCCAACCATGATTGAAGCCAAAGAACTCAAAAACGACTTTTAAAGGTACGTATGAAATTTTATCGCGTTTACGTAGAGCTCACCAATGTCTGTGGGCTCGCGTGCAGTTTTTGCCCTCCTAAAACACTTCCAACGCACAACATGTCACTTCCTTTTTTTGAACATGTTTTAGATGAATTAGCTCCTTATACCAAAGAAATTGCTTACCATATGGGTGGTGATGCACTTACCCTTTCCAATTTAAAAGCCTATTTGGATATTACATGTAAAAAGAATTTTAGAGTCATGCTGACCACCAGTGGCTATTATTTGAGTAAACATGACCTTCTCACACTGCTACACCCAGCTATCAAGCAGATCAATATTTCACTCAATAGCTATAACAAAAATAGTATGCCTCTCTCTTTTGAAGCCTATATGGAACCTATTGTTAAGCTATGGGAACTAAAACTAGAGCATAATCGAGACCTTTTCATCAATCTTCGCTTGTGGAATATGGACGAATCCCATAGCGAGGAAGCATTCAATGAAAAGCTCTTTACCTACCTCGAAAATGTCTTTCACACACCTTTACATGTAAAGACGCTTTATGAGCAAAAACCTCGTTCTATCCGCTTGAGTGAAAAAATACGTCTTCACTTTGATGACTATTTTGAATGGCCTAGCCTTGACTCAACCCAACACAGTGAAGGAACCTGTCAAGGGCTTCATTCCCATTTTGGAATCCTCAGCAATGGCATCGTCGTTCCGTGTTGTTTGGATAAAGATGGCGTGATGGCATTGGGAGATTTACATGTAAACGCACTGAGTGACATTCTAAACGCCCCACGTACCAAAGCGATTATTGAAGGGTTTAAACACGATAAAGCCGTAGAAAGTTTATGTCAAAAATGCACCTACAAACACCGTTTTAAGGAAAACTAATGTCAGAAAAACTGTACGAAAATGACTACTTTTATATCGAAAGAGAAAATGCATTAATCCCTTGGGTTAAAATCTTTACGCAAAAACCGTATAAGGAACTGAGTGATTGCGATTCTGTAACACAAGAAGTCATCTTAAAGGCTATGCTCGTTGTGGAAGAAACCATGCGCTTTTATTACAATCCAAAAAAAATAAATATTGCGATGTTTGGTAACTATGTCCCCCATCTGCATATACACATTATGGCACGTTTTGAGGAAGATTCACACTTTCCAGAGTCCATGTGGGGCATCAAACAACGTGAATCCAATCTGCATCTACCAAGTTTTGATAATTTTGTTACTATTTTACAAGACAAATTACGCAGTTGAGCCCATTTTTGGGCATAGTTTAATCTCTCTTTTGGTAATCTTTGTGGAAAATTTAAAAAATAATCATTAAAGATAACGAATGAAAAAAGTGGTTCTCAGTCTCTGTTTTTTACTCTCAACGTATGCGCTTAGCGCTAATTTACACTACTCACTGATTAAAAAGGAGAGCGGCAAAGAGGGAAGTACTCTTCTCATTGTAGGAGGAATTCATGGTGATGAACCTGGAGGTTACTTTGCCCCGATGCTTTTAGCGAGATATTATAAAATCGAAAGTGGCACTCTTTGGATCGTTCCAAACCTTAACTTTGATAGTATCGTCAAAAATTCTCGTGGCATCAACGGTGACATGAACCGCAAGTTTGCCAAAATAGAGACTAAAGACAAAGACTTTGACACAGTTACAGAGATCAAAAAGCTTATTTTAAATCCTAAAGTGGATCTTACCTTGAACCTACACGATGGTCAAGGTTTTTACCGAGAGAAGAATATCGACAAAAACTTTAACCAAAAAGCATGGGGACAAGCAACCATCATTGATCAACAACAAATCCCAAATGCCAAGTATGGAAACCTTGCAGATATCGCAACCAAAGTGAACCAAGAGACGAACGTTGGACTCATTGAAGATGTGCATGAATTTAATGTCAAGAATACCAATACCAAAACACAAGATAAGGCGATGCAACAAAGTCTAACGTACTTTTCTATCACCAATAACAAACCAGCTTTTGCGATTGAAACCAGTAAAAACATTACGAACCTTTCACAAAAAGTCTTTTATCAACTCAAAACGATTGAAAAATTTATGAATGTGATGAACATCAAATATTCACGTTCATTTGATCTGACAGAAGAGACCATCAAAAAACTTCTTCATGATGAGGGTATCATAGAGATTCCTCCAACCAAAATTATGTTAGATCTCTCCACCCTCAAACCCTATATCAAATTCTTTCCTATGAATAAAGACAAACTTGTCTATACAAGCAATAATCCATTAATAGCGGTCATTAAAGAAAAAGATGAATATAAAATTATGAATGGCAATACGCTGGTTTCAACACTTAAACCCGATTTTATTGAATTTGAGCACTCTTTAAATGACGTTAGTTTGATCATTGATGGCAAGAAAACAACCGCTAAAATTGGCTCTTTGATTAGCGCTAAAAACAGTTTTCAGGTTGACCCCATTAACGGATACCGTATTAACATCATCGGTTTTTCAAAACCAGGTGTTGTGAGCGAAGGTGGCATTAGGGTTGAACCAAAAGATTTTATTAAAACCTATGCGATTGATAAAGATGAAACCACATACATGGTACACTATTACAAAGATAAAAAGTTTTGTGGTATGGTTAATATCAAATTTGAAAATGAGAAAAAAAGTAAAAAATAGATTTTCCCTTCAATGAAAAATCTCCCATTTCATATGAGCAAGCCTTTTGACACTATTGAGGGAAAATAAGCCATCATTTTGCGCTATGGTGGCTGGTGCGTACACGTTGACATTGTCACGTGTTATTCTAAAATGAGTTCATCAAAGAACTTTCTTAAAGATTAAGGAGCATTGTGTGAGCACTTACGTGGGTAGACAACCTATTTTTGACAAAGAAGGTGTATGCTTTGGGTATGAGCTCTTGTACCGTTCATGTGATCAGAACAATATAGCGACGTTTCAAGACAGCGCTCAAGCAACGGCACGGGTAATGGTTAACATGATCCACAATATTGGTCTTGCTCCTATTATTGGACAAAAAATAGGCTATATCAATGTTGATGAAACAATGCTCTTTAATGATGCTATTTTACTCCTCCCTAAAGAGCATTTTGGATTTGAAATTTTAGAACACACGAAAGTCTCTGCAGCTTTATTTGAACGTGTGAAGCATTTACATAGTCTAGGATATCGTTTTTCATTAGATGACTTTGACTGTAGCGATAGTATGATCAAATGTTACAAGCCCCTTTTCCCGTATATTGGAATCATCAAAGTCGACATTCAAGCGATTGGTATTCCCAATCTTAAAGCCTCTATTGATAAACTTGAAACCATTATTCCTCTCCTTGCAGAAAAGATAGAGACTCTCGAAGAATATGAAGCCTGTCTGAAACTTAATTTTCATTTGTTTCAAGGTTATTTTTTTGAGAAACCTGTCATTTTAAGCGGTAAACAAATTGAGCCACTAACCGCCAATGCCTTAAGATTGATGAATTGCATTCAGGGGAATAACGATGTTGCGTACATCACTGAAAAATTTGAAACATGCCCTGATCTTGTTTATAACCTTTTACGCCATGTTAATTCGGGTGCTTATCATTTCAAAAATAAAATTATGTCTATCAAACAGATGATCTTGCTTTTAGGACCCCAAAAAATTCTTTCATGGCTAGGACTTTTTTTATACGGAGCACCCCAAAACCATCCCTTTGGAATAGAAATTTTCAACAATGCAAAATTCAGAGCTAAAGTAATGGAAGAACTTGCCATTACCTGCAACAAAGCCGAACTTGCAAATAAAGCTTTTTTAACAGGGAGCCTTTCATTGATTGATACGTATTTGAATATTTCCATGTTAGAATTTCTAAACCATGTCAATCTTGATGATGAAATCAAAACCGCCCTCCTATTTCACGAAGGGTTTTTAGGTGAGCTACTTTATATTGCAACGGAGATGAACCATTCAAGTGATACAGATGCTGCGATAAGAGCATTAAAGCATTACCCTTGTTTTGATATAGACCAGCTGTATAATGCCTGTACCAATGCAACTATTTTTGTCGAAAATACAGAACACGAATAAAAGGAACCAATATGAATATTGTCATCTACTACTGTACACGCTGAGGATATATGCCAAAAGCTTTCCGTGTGAAAGATGAAATAAAAAGTGCCTACAAAGACGCCCAGATCACGCTGACTCCAAAAACAGGCGGTTTTTTTGATGTTGTCGTTGATGACATCACAGTTTTTTCGAAGACAGAAAAGATTGGCACACCCATTGAGCGTTTTCCAGAAGTGGGAGAAATTGTTGCACTGCTTCAAAAAGCAGGTTATTAGCCTTTACATGTAAAGGCATTGATACTTTTTTCAAAGGTTTAAAATGGGCTACATCACGACCCTTTTTGTTCGATTTGCCTATTTTTTAGATGCATCCATGAGCTATCATCGTGCAAAAGAATTTTGCAGAACGCTCTTGGAGTCACAACACTCTAAACTCAAATTTTACTTTGATGTTTTCATGGTTCTACTGGTTGTTTTCAGTGTCCTCTTCCTTCTTTATGAAGTGAAACATCCTGCGGGGCTCCCCTATTTAGATGCCTTTGTACAATTTTCTTTAATTGTTTTCGTCATAGAGTATCTTTTACGTTTTTGGATCTATTCAGATAGTCATAAAATATTTTTAGAGGCTTACGATCATGCCACAAACAACAATATCCCTTTTTCACTCAGACAAACACTTTTAGCCATTATTCAGAAAAAACTAGAATATATTTTCTCACCCCTTGCGATTATTGATCTTTTAGCGATTTTACCAAGCTATCGCCCCCTTCGTTTTTTAAGAATTTTTCTTCTTTTTAGAATTTTCAAGCTTTTTCGTTATGCCAGAAGTATGAAAACATTTACGGAGATCATTACTGAAAAAAAGTTTGAACTCTTTACCCTAGCAATCTTTGCAAGCTTTGTTATTTTTACAGGAAGTTCTGCCATTTACATTTTTGAAACACACCAAAACCCAAAAATCAATACACTCTTTGATGCCATCTATTGGGCAATCGTAACGATGGGAACGGTTGGATATGGAGATATTGTTCCTGTCACAACAGAGGGCATGGTTGTCTCAATGATTCTCATCATCTTTGGTGTTGCGATTATTGCATTCTTGACCTCTATCATCGTTTCATCATTTCAAAGTAAGCTCATTGAACTTAAAGAGAGTCGTACCTTTGCAGATGTCGATAAATTGGAAAATTACATTGTCATCTGTGGATACGGGCGCGTGGGAGAAGTGGTAGCAAAGATGCTCCACGAAGATGGCTATAATCTGGTGATTATCGATAATGATCCCGCAAAAATAAAACTAGCACAGCAAAGGGGATTAACTGGCATTGTAGCGGATGCCTCTAAAAGCAAAATACTCGGTGCACTAGGCGTTGGTAAGCGGGCAGCACAGATCATTTGCGCAACCAATAGCGATGAACTGAATGTCTTTATCACCCTCACTGCTCGAAGCCTTAGTAAACAGATTATTATCATCGCACGCGTCATTAAAAATACCCATAAGAAGAAATACTTTTTAGCAGGTGCGAATTATGCCTTTGGTGCCGATGAAACCATAGGATTAATGGGAGCGCAATATATTGATCAGCCGATTTCTTATGCGGCACTGGAAGAGATGCTCACAGAAAACACAGGCGTTATTTTCGATATCATCACCATTCATGAACATTCCTGCTTTATCAATAAAACGATTGAGATACTCTCTCTTCATGAAAAAAGGCTACTCCTTTTTGGTATTTTACGTAAAGACGAGAGCATCCCTTTTCACTTTAATCCATCGAACGATTTTATACTTAAAGACCATGATATGCTCATTATCATGGGAAGGAAACATCACATCAATATCCTACGCAAACTCAATGATAAAAGGAGTGTTCTATGAATGATAGTAAAATTCTCCTTTTCGGTTTTACGCGCTCCGCTATCGAGATAGGAACAAGACTCAAGGCACAAGGTTATACTTTTACCTATATTGATAATGATCCAGCGTTGTTGCCAAGGGCTAAAAAGCTTGGATGTAACCTCTTAATACTTGACTACAGCGATGATGAAACACTTGTGACACTGGGGATTGGTGAAGATGTCAAATTCGTTTTTACACTTTTTGAAGAAGATGTTCAAAATGTTTTTTTAACACTTTCGATTCGCTCGCTTGATCCAAAAGTTGAGATTATCGCCACCACTCATACCAAAGATGCTATTCATAAACTTGAAATTGCAGGAGCAAGTACCGTTTTAGATCCCTATCAAATGTGTGGTAAACGAATCTATAAACTGATTACACAACCCGAAGTCATGCAAGTGCTTGATGCAACTATTTTTGGAACAGAAGACATTAATATGGAGCAGATTACCATTACAACACATTCTCTTTTAAACGGCATTATGCTCCAAGAGTGTTACCCAACACAGAATTATAATATGCTCTTAGTGGGAATTCATGATAAAGAGCTCAAAAAAGAGTTTATTTTTATCACCGAGGGACATGATCATAAACTTGATTCTGGCGATATTTTAGTTGTTATTGGACAGAGTGCGGAGATCGAGCGCTTTAAGATGGATTATCAACTATAAAAGAGGAACGATTAAGAACAGTGTTCCTACGCATGCTAGTGTTTCAAGCGTTGTGATAGATGCCATCAATGAGACATCCCCACCAAGTTCTCTTGCCAATATATGAGAAGAGGTCGCTGTTGGCATGGATGCAAAGATCACAGCGATGCATAAGCTCATTCCAGACAACCCCATTAACTGCGTTAAACCGTACGCAATCATAGGAAAGATGACTAATTTGGCAACACTTGAAACAACCAACTCTTTTTTGGCATGTTTTAGATATTTCAGTTCCAATCCCACACCAACAGACAATAATCCCATTGGCAAAGCTGCATGACTAACAATAGCGATACTTTTTAAAATAAAAACAGGCAGAGGAATACCAAAAGCATTAATGGCTCCACCAATGACACAAGCTCCAATTAAAGGGTTTTTAATGATTGTTTTGAAAAATGAGCGTAGAGAAAATTTGCCATCACGCGTATAAATGGCAAAAACAGAGATACATAATATATTAATAAATGGAATGGCAAAAGCAATCACAATCGCAGCTAAAACCAATCCTTCTGCACCATAGACAGCATTGACTAACGCCAAAAAAACATAGGTATTAAAGCGAATACCCCCTTGAACAATGGACGTAAATGCCCTATTTTCAAAATGTAAAATCAAATTAAGTAAAATTAAGACAACTAAAATAATAAAAATACCTGCGAGGGAGGCTAAGACAAGATTGACAGTATAGGTTAAATCAATTTTTGCAACTGCTAACTCATACACCAATAAACAAGGCATGAGAACATAGTACGTAAACTTATCCATCTTAGGCCAAAAATCTATCGATGGAAATTTTGCATGCTTAAACGCATACCCAATGAAAATAATTAAACAAATAGGGAGAAGTGCATTCAGTACATAGCTCATTATTATCCCTTAAATCGAAATCCTTCATTCACTAAAAAGCCTTTGAGTTTTTCACGACATTCGCCTTGAAACTCCATCCATTCTTCTTTACATGTACCACCACTGCCCAGCTTTTTTTTAAGCAAAGAGCAGAGTTTAATCAAATCTTCTTTGTTCAGAAAAAAAGGCCCCACAATAGAGACTGGCTTACCTTGACGTTTTTCCATCTTCAATACTAAAAAATGCTTTGTTGGCAGCTTGATCTCCAAAGGTTTTGAAGAAGCTTTTTCTTCCTCAACTTGCCACCCTTGCGAATGATCTAAAGTAGAACCGATAGAGAATAGAGATTTATTTGCCATACGTCTCTTTAAAGGCTTCGTAATCACCTTTAAAATCAATCATTGTTCCATCAGGATGTAACTCAATAATACGGTTAGCAAACGCATCAATAAGCTCCCTATCGTGTGTGACACAGACAACATTACCCGGGAATTTAAACAATCCCTCGCCAAGAGCGATAATCGCTTCAAGATCCAGATGGTTATCAGGCTCATCAAGGACTAAAAAATTACCTCTTTGAAGCATCATTTTAGAGAGCATCATACGGTGTTTTTCACCACCACTCAGCTGTTTGACACTCTTTTTTTGCTCTTCGCCCGAGAAAAGCATACGCCCTAAACATTTTCTGATTTCATCGAGATCTTTTTTCTCATCGTACTGTTGTAACCATTCAAAGAGTTGAAAATCGCCCGTAATCATGTCAGTAGCATTTTGAGGAAAATAGCTAGATGTGATTGTTGCACCCCATTTAACACTGCCTGTATCAGACGCTAATTGATCCATAAGAATATTGCACAGGGTTGTTTTACCCACACCATTGTGACCAATGAGGGCAATTTTTTCACCTTTTTCCACTTTAAAGCTAATGTTATGAAGAACTTTTTGATCCCCGTAACTTTTCTCAATACCTTCCACATCTAAGACTTCATTGCCAATGTCACGTCCCATACGAAACACGATGCTTGGATCACGACGAGAAGAAGTTTGGATCTCCTCAATGTCTAGTTTTTCTAAACGTTTTTGACGTGAAGTTGCTTGTTTTGCTTTGGATGCATTGGCTGAAAAGCGTCTTACGAAGGCTTCTAACTCATCTTTCTCTTTAAGCTTTTTATCTCTGTCTGTTTCTTGCTGTTTTGCAATTAAATTGGCTGCCATATACCACTCATCATAGTTGCCCGTAAATTCACGAATTTTCTTAAAATCAACATCTAAAATATTAGTCACAACAGAGTTAAGGAAGTGTCTATCATGTGAGATAACAACCATTGTACCTTCATGACGAAGCAGTTGCTCTTCTAACCATGAGATTGCTTCAAGGTCTAGGTTGTTGGTAGGCTCATCTAAGAAGAGAACATCAGGTCTAGGATAAAGCACTTGCGCTAACAAAATCTTAAATTTATCACCACCGGTAAGTTCACTCATCAAGGTCTCTTGTTCAGAGACGGCAAACCCAAGAGAACCCAAAATTTTCTCAATATTGACCTCCACTTCATATGTCGGGTCTTCTTCTGCACAAATGATCTCAAGCTCCGCTAAACGGTCATTGACTTTCTCATCCGAAAAATCACCAGTAACATACAGATGCTCTTTCTCTTTGATCGCATCAAACAAGCGCTTATTGCCATACATTACGGCATCTTTAAGTGTAAATTCTTCAAAAGCATACTGATTTTGATTTAAAACGCCTACCCTCAAACCATTTTCAATCGAAATATTGCCACTGGTTGCATCAATTTGTTTTGACAAAATTTTCAAAAAAGTTGTCTTACCTGCACCATTGGCACCGATAAGTCCATAACGTTTACCTTTATCCAATTTAAGGTTTATATTTTCAAATAAAAGCTGATGCGCAAAACGCATCGTTAAGTTGTTCACTTCGACCATAGGTTCTCTCTTTGTTTTTCGCGGATTATAGCACTATGTTGCTTGTTTCAAAATTTATCTCTTAAGAATGATTCAAAACAGTTGTGACATTATGTTATATTTTTTACTCAAAAAGATGTTACAATTAAAGAAGCTATAACCTTTGTAGTAAGGATATTCTGTGGCAAGTTTAAAGAAAAACATTTGGCTTATCTTCTATGTTTTAACTTTGTGTGCCACAGCTCTATTTATTACAGCTTCGTATCTAAAATGGCAAAGCACTTATCTTAAATACCAAGTATCTCAAGAAAACATCGTTGAAATTATGGCAAATGCTACCCACTCTTTGTTTGATACACAAGAGCGCTTAATGGATATTTTAGGCGTTTCCATTCTCGAAGATCAACACTATGCTTACGAGACACAAAGCATTGAAAAGCACGCCCAACCCTTATTGGAAAATCCAGATGTTGTCGCTTTTGGAGTAACGACCCCTGAGGGCGATTTTATATTTGCAAGTTCAGACAAGGATCCCAAGCAAGTCACTAACCTTATGAAACAACCAGAGAGTCATGACTCTTTTATGGAAGCTCTCTCTACAAACGGAATGGTTTTTGGTCGTACTTACTTTTCAAATCATTTGAAAAAATGGGGAATGCCTATTCGCAAAACCGTACGCAATGAACAAGGTCATCCCCTTTTTGTTATGACAACACTACTTCGACTTACCAGTACATTTGATACCTTAATGAGTACCGTTCACCATCGACAAAACCTTGTTGTTTCTGTTATTCGGGATAGAGATTTTTACCAACAGTACAACTCTCAAGGTGCAGGTAATTATGAAAAAGCCTACCAGATGCCATTTCCTAAAGAGGTGATTGAACGTGTTTACACTATCATTTTCGATACCTATGGGATTACACCGCAAGAGCTAAGGCGCGATGAGCCACTGGTTTCTTTCAGATATCAACATACTAATGGTGTGCGATACCTTTCGTCCCTTAAGTACAATAAAACCTATAAGCTTTGGATCGTTGTTCACACGTATCTTGACACCATTATTAAAGATTTTCTCCAAAGTCTCATGGTCTACTTTGCTGCTTTTCTTGGCTCAGGTGGGCTTTTCTTCTTTCTTTTTCGTTTAATTGCTAACGCAGAAGAGAAACGCCGAAACGATCTTATTGTTCAAGCAACCCATGACCAACTTACCGGACTTCCAAATCGCAGTTATTTACACCAAAATATTTTCAACTGGGCCTACAAAAACGCACCTTCATTTAGTATTTTTTATGTCGACATGGATCATTTTAAAAATATTAATGATAGTTTTGGCCATCAATTTGGTGATTATGTTTTAGTAGAAATTACCAAACGTCTGCGTGTTATGTCACCGCCTGATTCGTTGATTATTCGCTATGGAGGGGATGAATTTGTTCTCATAACACGTTTGCATGAGCGAAAAGAGCTCATCTCGTTTGCTACACGCCTTATTGATACGCTCTCTCGCCCATACAATGTCCATGAACTGCATTTCAACATCGGAGCAAGTATTGGTATCTCAATCTACCCTGATCATGGAGAGTCTCTTGACATGCTTCTGCGTGCAGCCGATATTGCAATGTATGAATCAAAAAAAATTAAAAACAGTGCCCATGTCTTTGCGAGTTCAATGCAAGAGGGATTTTTAAAAAATGTCAAA
>JAVHRG010000126.1:0-3743 GCA_036171535.1 Sulfurospirillum sp.
GGTGTTGAATGTATTACGATGACTGAGTATGACAGTAGTTATCCATTCCCCATTATGTTTCAAGCCGATGCGCCACAAAATACGCTGTGCGATGTCATTTCACGTTCTGGTTTTACCCAATTTCATACCGCAGAGACGGAGAAGTACGCGCACGTTACCTTCTTCTTTAATGGTGGAATTGAAGAGCCAAAAGTGGGTGAGACGAGACTGCTTGTACCAAGTCCAAAGGTAAAAACCTACGATCTTCAGCCTCAGATGAGTGCCCCTGAAGTTGGGGATGTTGTTTTAAAAGCGATGGATGAGCAGTATGATTTTATCGTTGTCAATTTTGCTAATGGCGATATGGTAGGACACACAGGAAGTTTAGAGGCTGCCATTCAAGCCGTGGAAGCGGTGGATGTACAGCTTGGAAGATTGTTTGATAAGGCCAAAGAGTTGGGTTATGCCATTGTGATTACGAGCGATCATGGAAACTGTGAGCAGATGTTTGACACAAAAGGCGCTAAACTGACGAACCATACAACCTTTGAAGTGTATGGTTTTGTGATGGATGAACGGGTACAACAGGTGCAAAAAGGCGGACTCAATAATATCGCGCCAACTATCTTAAAACTGATGGGCTTAGAAATTCCCTTAGAAATGGACCAGCCGTTAGTTGTATTTTAGTACCCATTTTGAGTCAATAATAAATTACATGTAAAAGGAAAAGAATGAAATTTAGTGGAAAAAATGTTTTAATCACAGGTGCCGCAAGCGGTATAGGTAAAGAGATTGCAGTGACACTCGCAAGTTATGGTTTGAAAGTGTGGATTAATTACCGTTCGCGTCCTGAGTCAGCCGATGCCATCAAAGCAGAGATTGAAGCAAATGGTGGAATTGCAGCTGTGATTGGTTTTGATGTAGCGGATGAAGAGGCGTTTATTGAAGGTATTAAAACGATTGTGGATAGTGATGGTGAACTCTCTTATTTGGTCAATAATGCAGGCATTACGAATGACAAACTTGCGATTCGTATGAAAAAAGAGGATTTTACATCTGTGATCGATATTAACCTGACATCAGCATTTATTGGTTGTCGTGAAGCGCTTAAGGCGATGAGTAAAAAACGTTTTGGCTGTGTAGTCAATATCGCTTCGATTGTCGGTGAAACAGGCAATGCAGGGCAAGTGAACTACAGTGCGAGCAAAGGTGGTTTGATTGCGATGACGAAGAGCTTTGCGCAAGAGGGAAGTGCGAGAGATGTTCGTTTTAATGCGGTAACCCCTGGTTTTATTGCCACAGAGATGACCGATAAACTCAGTGATGAAATCAAAGAGAGCTATACTTCAAAAATTCCACTCAAACGTTTTGGTAGTCCAAAAGACATCGCAGAAGCGGTTGCTTTCTTACTGAGTGATAGTGCGAGTTACATCACAGGTGAAGTCTTGAAGGTTAATGGCGGTATGTACATGTAAGGGCAACTTTCCATGTAAAAATTCAAATTAAAGGTTTTTTTGATAAAATAGTGGAAATTTTTTAAAGGAGCTAGTAAATGGCACTATTTGATGATGTAAAAGCGGTGGTTGTTGAACAATTAAATGTAAATCCTGACGAGGTAAAAGAAGATTCAAAATTCGTAGAAGATTTGGGCGCAGATTCTTTGGATGTTGTAGAGCTCGTTATGGCACTCGAAGAGAAATTCGACATTGAAATTCCTGACACTGACGCTGAGAAAATCGTCACTGTAAAAGATGCTATGTCTTACATTGAAGCACATAAATAATTTTATAACATACACAACCCGCCTAGGCGGGTTCTCCCCTTCCCACAAAAGATCACTAAAGAGGATAAAAATTTGAAAAGAGTCGTTGTTACTGGTATAGGAATGATTAATTCATTAGGTTTGGATAAAGAGAGTTCTTTTAAAGCTATCGTTGAAGGTCAATGTGGCATTAAAAGCATTAGTTCGTTTGACACAACCGAGCATACCGTAAAAATTGCTGGTGAAATTACTAATTTTGATCCGAATACCATTATGAACCCTAAAGAGGTCAAAAAGGCAGACCGTTTTATCCAATTAGGTCTTGCAGCGGCGAAAGAGGCGATGAATGATGCAAAATTTGAGAACTATGAGTCAGAGAGTTTTGGTGTGAGCTCTGCTTCAGGTATCGGCGGATTAGTGGTTATTGAAAAAAACTCAGTAATCGTTAATACGGTAGGACCTCGTAAAATTTCTCCTTTTTTCATTCCTTCCGCTCTCATTAATATGCTTGGTGGAATGGTTTCGATTGAATATGGACTCAAAGGACCAAATCTTTCTTCTGTTACGGCGTGTGCTGCAGGCACACACGCGATTAGCGATGCGACCAAAACGATGATGACGGGTGGCGCTAAAAAGATGCTCGTTGTGGGTGCAGAAGCAGCTATTTGTGCTTCAGGTATTGGTGGTTTTGCTGCCATGAAAGCACTCTCTACGCGTAATGATGACCCTAAACATGCTTCTCGCCCCTTTGATAAAGAACGCGATGGATTTATTATGGGCGAAGGGGCAGGTTCACTTGTCCTTGAATTTTACGAAGATGCAATAGCCAGAGGGGCTCACATTTACGGTGAAGTCGTTGGATTTGGTGAGAGTGGTGATGCAAGCCATATTACTTCCCCAAGTTTAGATGGCCCACTTCGCGCGATGAAAGCAGCCTATGAAATGGCAGGTCGCCCAAAGATTGATTATATCAATGCACATGGAACCAGTACTCCAGCCAACGATAAAAATGAAACAGCAGCGATAAAAGAACTTTTTGGCACAACTGTCATCCCACAAATTAGCTCTATCAAAGGTCAAATTGGGCACTGCTTAGGTGCTGCAGGTGCGATTGAAGCGGTTGTCTGTTTGATGGCTATGCGTGATGAAATTTTACCTCCAACAATTAATTATGAAAATCCAGATCCAGATTGTGATTTGGATTATATCCCCAATGTTGCACGTAAATGTAGAGCTGAATATACGATGAGTAACTCGTTTGGCTTTGGCGGAACAAATGGCTCTGTCATTTTCAAGCGTGTATAAGGATTTTTAGTGGCTACTTATTTGGATTTTGAGAATGGGATTAAGCAGATTGATGAGGATATTTCCAACGCCAAAATCAAAGGCGATAGTCATGCTGTTGAAATTTTAGAAAAAACACTTTCCAAAGAGATTTCTAAAACCTACAAAACGTTAAGTGAATACCAAAAACTTCAACTTGCGCGTCATCCTGATCGTCCATATGCATTAGATTATATTCGTGCTCTTTTACATGATAGTTATGAAATTCACGGTGATCGAAATTTTGCAGATGATGCGGCCATTGTCTCTTATATAGGCTATATTGGTACCCGTAAGGTCGTTGTGGTAGGTGAACAAAAGGGACGTGGAACAAAGAATAAAATCAAACGTAATTTTGGTATGCCTCATCCTGAAGGTTATCGTAAAGCACTAAGAATTGCAAAAATGGCAGAAAAATTTAATCTTCCTATTCTCTTTTTGATTGACACTCCAGGTGCTTACCCCGGAATTGCTGCGGAAGAGAGAGGTCAAAGTGAAGCCATTGCTAAAAACCTTTTTGAGTTAAGCAAACTCAATACAAAAAGTGTCTCTGTTGTGATTGGTGAAGGTGGTAGCGGTGGAGCACTTGCTATTGGCGTGAGTGATCGAGTGGCTATGATGCGATACTCTGTGTTTTCTGTTATTTCACCTGAGGGTTGTGCTGCTATTTTATGGAATG
>JAVHRG010000127.1:0-3703 GCA_036171535.1 Sulfurospirillum sp.
GTCCAGCAATATGCCCTTGCCAATATAAACCTGCCCAAACAATATCATTTCCAGATATTCCAGTTGGAAGCGTTAATGTTGCAGTTGCAGAATTTAAAGGAATGACAGCCGTTGATACTGCATTTTTATACATAAGATCAGATTCATACAGATAGCCATTGTAGTTATTATTGCAGCCGCCAGCTCCATTCTTTTGGCAAAGAACGGATGTCCCTGTTGCAACAAAATCTCCATAAATACTTAAGGAACTTCCACTAGGAAGTGCTGATACAAAAGGATTTTGATGGTTAAGTCTAGATCCTTTACTCCAACTAGCAGTAGGAAATATTACTATAGAAATAGTGACTAAAAATAAAAAAAATGGAGTATATAAATTATTTTTTTTCATAACAATACCCCTGCTAAATCTTTACATGTAAAGGTAGAGAATACACACAAGTGCCGTACACGACGCTAGTTACTCGGCTTTTTCTTTGTTTAAGTATTTTGAAATACTCTCCATTAACCCAAAATCAGGGTATAGGCTTACATCTAAAATGACTTGAGCAACGCTTCCGTTATCGACATTAAAGACAAGGGGTGCAATAAAATTGATGGTTGATGTTTCGATAGGTGTTGCAATAATCATAATATTTAAAATAAGGATATTTGTTTTTTCATTGATATCAAGCAAAGCTCTAAAATACTCAGGGATCTCAATTTCATAAGAGCGGATCATAAAAGGATTGATGAGTGTAAAGACAGTTGGGTCGGATTTAGAGATAAATTTGACAAAAAAGTCATCAAATTTTTCAAGCTCTACTTCTTTGATGGATTCAAATCCTGGGATCGGCGCTTTAACAGAGAAGATCATACTATTCCTTTTGCAAAATAATTATTTTATCTATTGTATCATTTTGTACGTTAAATGCGATAAGAACTCTGAAAGAAATCGTCTAAAATGGGAAATTATCTATTTTTATTTTAAGATAACAAAAAAGAAGATACAATAGCTTTTTTTAACACAAAGGATAGAGTAAATGAAGATAATAAATGTTCTTATTGTGGCGTCATTGGTAGCTTTAATCAGTGGTTGTGCTTCTAAAGATAAAGAGGTTTTTAATATGCCAGCAACCTATTGGTACGAAGAAATCGCCAAATAGATCAAAGCTCAAGATTTGGAAAAAGCAGACTCACGTTATACTTCTTTAGCCAGTGAGCACATCGAATCTCCACTACTTCCTGATGCAATGATGATGCTTGCCAATGCCCATATTCAAGATGAAGAGTATGTTTTAGCCAATTTTTACCTTGATGAGTATTTGAAACGCTATGGTAACAAAGCCAATGCCGATCATGTTCGCTATATGAAAATTAAAGCAAACTATGAAGCATTCCCAAACCCAAATAGAAATCAGCAACTTCTTTTAGATACGATTGTTCAAACTAAAGATTTTTTAGCAAAATATCCTAATTCAAAATTCCGCCCTTTGGCAGAAACGATTTTAGTAAGATTGGAAATGGGTGAGTATTTCTTAAATGAAAATATTAAAGATCTTTATAATCGTGTTGATAAGCCAGATGCGGCACAATTATACGATGAGAAACTCAAAAAATCTTCTTTGGGTGACGCAAAAATTATAGAACCAAGTGTTCCTTGGTATCGTTCTTGGTTTGAGAAAAAATAACCACAAAAACTTTTTATTTACTTCTTTACTATACAATCTAATTATGGCATAAGAGCTTGGCTCTTATGCTCTTACATGTAAAATAACTAAAAACACACTATGACGGAGATTGAGAGATGAAACTCAGTGACTATACCGCCTTTCCTGCGGACATTCCTATTGTCGTAGAAGACAATTTATTTTTATACCCTTTTATGATCTCACCCCTTTTTTTGACGGATGATGAAAATATTCGTGCTGCCAATGATGCCTTGGAACATAACTCATTGGTTATGGTATGTACAGCCAAAGCTGGAAGTGAACATGGGCGTGATTTTAATGCAATTTACCCAGCAGGCGTTATTGGTTCCATTATGCGTAAAGTGGATCTTCCCGATGGGAGAGTCAAAATACTTTTTCAAGGCATGCAAAAAGGAAAAATTTTAAAAGAACTCTCCACCACACCCCTTCGCGCAACCATTGATTTGATCCATACCCACCGTACAGAAGCGATGAAAGTAGAAGCGACGTTGGCTGTTTTGAGAGAAAAAATTGCACTTCTAGGAACATTGGGAGGACAATTTCCTCCTGATTTAATCAAAACAATTGAAGATAACAATGACATTCATCGCATTACAGATCTAATTGCGAGTAGTATGAAGCTCAAAAAAGAGCAAGCCTATAAGCTTTTTGTTGAAGAAGATGATGAAAGTAGACTGCTACAACTCATCGACTATGTGATTGAAGAGATTGAATCGAGCAGACTAAAAAAAGAGATTAAGACTAAAGTTCATTCGCAAATAGAGAAGGTAAATAAAGAGTATTTTCTTAAAGAGCAACTTAAACAGATTCAAAAAGAGCTTGGAACGGATAATCAACGCGAAGAAGAGATTGAAGAGTACCGCAAAAAGCTTGAAACTAAAAAAGAGTACATGGAAGAAGATGCGTATAAAGAGATCAAAAAGCAGATTGATAAACTCTCTCGTATGCACCCTGATTCTGCTGATGCGAGCTTAATTCAGAGTTATCTTGACTGGGTGATTGAAATTCCTTTCGGTAAAGCTACAAAGAAAAATCTAGATGTATTAGAAGTCAAATCACAGCTTGATAAAGACCATTATTCGCTCGAAAAACCAAAAGAGCGTATCGAAGAATTTTTCGCAGTGAGAGAACTTCTCGCTAAACGAGGACTGGCTGATAAATCAGCCAATGGTGCGATTTTATGTTTTGCAGGCCCCCCAGGTGTGGGTAAAACCTCTTTGGCAAACTCTATTGCAAAAGCACTTAAGCGTAAACTTGTGCGTATCGCTTTGGGTGGCTTAGAAGATGTGAATGAGTTAAGAGGACACAGACGAACCTACATTGGTGCAATGCCTGGACGTATTGTTCAAGGTATTATAGAAGCTGGAGAGATGAATCCTGTTGTGGTACTTGACGAGATCGACAAGGTGGCACGAAGTTTCAGAGGTGATCCTACAGCGGTGCTTTTAGAAGTGCTTGATCCTGAGCAAAACAACAAATTTAGAGACTATTATCTCAATTTCAATATTGACCTTAGTAAAGTCATCTTCATCGCTACAGCCAATGAAGTAGGCTCTATTCCTGCGCCATTGCGTGATCGTATGGAGTTTATCTTTGTGAACTCTTATACACCACAAGAAAAGTATGAAATCGCCAAGAAGTACCTCATTCCACAAGAATTGAAAAAACATGGTTTGAAAAATAGTGAAGTGAACATCTCCAAACCTACCTTGCAGTTGATTATTGCTAACTATACACGTGAATCTGGGGTTAGAAATTTGCGTCGTAGAATTGCCGATATTTTGCGAAAAGTGGCGAAACAGCTTTTGATGGATTCTACTGTAGAAAAAGTAAGTATCACCAATACAAATCTGAAAGAATTTTTACCTAAAACTGTTTTTGAAATTGATGAAGTCGATAAAGAAAATAGTGTAGGTATTGTCAATGGTCTTGCTTGGACAAGTGTGGGTGGTGATGTGCTGAAAGTGGAGGCAATTCGTATCCAAGGAAAAGGTGGCCTTCAAATCACAGGGTCT
>JAVHRG010000128.1:0-3692 GCA_036171535.1 Sulfurospirillum sp.
CTTAGCCTTTGTGCACTCAGTGCAACCGTTGTTTTCGGAGCAAACACGCTGGTAGATAAGGTGAAGCAAAATGGAATCGAAGCGATTCCTGTAAGTCAACTAGAAGTTTTAAAATTAATTGATGATCCTAAGGATCCAATTACGACTGCAAAAGTAGAACTGGGCAAAAAACTCTACTTTGATCCACGTATGTCACGAAGTTCTATCATCAGTTGTAACACCTGTCATAACCTTGCCACTGGAGGAACGGATGGCGTTAGTGCAGCCATTGGTCATGGTTGGACAGCTAATCCACATCATCTTAACTCTCCAACGGTTTATAACTCCGCTTTTTTCAAAGCACAATTTTGGGATGGAAGAAGCCCTCACTTAGCCGATCAAGCACAAGGTCCCGTTCAAGCAGGTCCTGAAATGGCAGCTCCTCCAAAGTTGGTTGAAGAGCGCATTAACTCTATTCCTGCGTATGTGGATGAGTTTAAAGGTGCGTATGGTGATAATGTCAAAATTTCATTTGAGAAAATTACATCTACGATTGCGATTTTTGAGAAAACCTTGGTCACGCCATCTCGTTTTGATGACTTCCTTAATGGTAATGAAAATGCCCTGAGTAAAGCTGAAAAAGAGGGGTTGGAAGTCTTTATGGATAAAGGGTGTGCGAGTTGTCATAATGGCATTGCTTTAGGTGGAACGATGCAACCCTTTCAAGTGGCTGGCAAATATAAATTTGCACAAGTCGGTGATTTTGCGGGTGATAAAAACGGATTAGTCAAAACGCCAACGCTTCGCAATATCACAGAAACAGCACCGTATTTCCACAATGGAGCAATCTGGACACTTAAAGATGCAATCAAAGAGATGGGAAGTACACAATTAGGTATTACGATTACGGATACAGACAGCGCCAAAATTGAAACATTCCTCAAAGCACTTAAAGGTCGAAAACCAGTGGTGATCTATCCTGAACTTCCAGAGAGCAGTGAGAAAACGCCAAAACCTGACGCAAAACTTTAGTAGAGTGTCGCCTTCCTAGTGTTGTTAGGAAGGCGCATTGATAAATTTATTCTACGTTTCTTACTTTCTTCATTTCCTCTTCTCTCTCTTTGAGAAAGAGCTCCAAATTATATTTAAGACGATATTGCGGCGTCATAAGGTGAATAAGTACATCTCCCATGTCAATAACCGTCCAGTTATCATCGGCATCAACATTGAGAAAATTCTCTCCAGCACCTTTGAGTTCGGTTTTAAGATGATCTAAAAGCGAAAGTCCGTGTCTTTCACCCATTGTCGTTGCTATAACAACAGTGTTAACAAAATAATCTTTGCCACTCATATCAAATACTTGTATATCTTCTGCTTTTTTGTCGCTTAGAGCAGTTACGATTCTTTCAATTCTATTATCCATTGGATTCCTTGTATAAAACGCTACCACTTCATTTTCGATGGCTTTTGGAATAAATCTCGGGTCCAAAAATGAGCGGAGCTTTGAAGAACTGATATTAACATTAATTGGTAAAATTTTCAAGCCTTTAGGGGGATTAAACTCTCCTCTGGGTGCTACGACAAATTCAACAAGGTTACAAAGCTCATCATAACGGTTCCATTTAGGAAGTGCGGAAAAACTATCACTTCCAACAAGTAAAAAGAGTTTTGCTTGAGGATACAAACTCTTTACATGTAAAACAGTTTCAATAGTTGGAACTTGTCTTTTTTGATCGCATTCATACGAAAAAATTTCGACCTTATCCATACCTTCAAACATTTTAGCAAGCCATCTTTGGCGCATTGCTGCAGGGGCACAAAAGCTCTCTTTAAAAGGGCTGAGATAGGTAGTTACCACTAAAAGCTTATCAATATCAAGAATTTCAAGGGCTTTTTTGACAATGAGTTCGTGCCCAGAATGAGGAGGATCGAAAGAACCTCCAAAGATAGCTATGTTCAACTTTAAGACTCCATGTACTTTAAACTTTTTTATACATCATTTTTGCTAAAATAATCTGCTTTTCTAAAAGCTGGATGGATTAAAACGACTATTATATCAAAAGGAATACCTATGGCACTCAAAATTGCTATAAATGGATTTGGTCGCATTGGAAGATGCGTTGCTAGAATTATTGATTCACGCGATGACGTTGAGCTTGTATGTGTGAATGACACAGCTGAACGGGCTACCACAAAACAACTACTTAAATACGATAGTGTCCATGGTGTCTTCCAAGGTCACGTTGAATTACTTGAAAATGATTATATGCAAATGGGAAAATCAAAAGTGAAGATGTTTTCTACCCGTGATGCTAAAGAACTTAATTTTGCAGATTATGGTGTGGACGTCGTACTTGAATGTACCGGGGCACTTTTAACCCAAAAAGATATGCAAGTGTTTATTGACAATGGTGTCAAAAAAGTTGTTCTATCTGCACCTGCAAAAGATGATACCCCAACCTTTGTTTTGGGTGTGAATGAACATACCTATGCAGGTCAAGCCATTGTTTCGAATGCAAGTTGTACGACTAACTGTTTAGGTCCTGTGGCGAAAATTTTAGATGATGCCTTTGGTATCGATAAAGGTTTGATGACAACCATTCACTCGTATACGAATGATCAAAATATTTTAGATGTTAAACACCGTAAAAATGATTTACGTCGTGCACGAGCCGCTGCGGTTAATATGATTCCAACCAGCACAGGCGCTGCCAAAGCAATTGGTTTGGTTCTACCGCACCTTAAAGGACGTTTGCATGGACAAAGTGTACGTGTCCCAACGCCTAATGTTTCTATGGTTGATCTTAACGTTGTCCTTAAAAAAGAGACAACGAAAGAGGAGATCACTGCGCTTTTTACGGAGCATGCTAATGGAAAACTTAAAGGTATTTTAGAAGTCGATGTTGAGCAACGGGTTTCTCAAGATTTTGTGACTACTTCATGGAGTTCCATTGTGGCAGTCGATTTGACGCAAGTCATTTGTGGCAATATGGTTAAAGTAATGGCTTGGTATGACAATGAGTGGGGCTATTCGACACGTTTGATCGATATGGCTGTCCACGTAAGTAAATAAAAGGATAGGGAATGATTCGCTCCATTAGAGATTTGGATATTGAAGGTAAAAAAGTTTTTATTCGTTGTGATTTCAATGTGCCTTTGGATGAGTTCACCAATATTACGGACGATAGACGTGTACGCTCAGCGATCCCTACCATTCGTTACTGTTTAGATCATGGTTGCTCTATCATCTTGGCAAGTCACTTGGGACGTCCAAAAGGTGCAGTGGATGAAAAATACTCGCTTGCCCCCGTTCAAATGAGGCTGAAACGTCTTTTAGACAAAGAGGTCATTTTGGCGACCGATGTGATTGGTAAAGATGCAACAGAAAGAGCTGCAGCATTGCAACCTGGAGAAATTTTACTGTTAGAAAACCTTCGTTTCAGCAAAGGTGAAACAGCCAATGACGAAGAGTTTGCAAAAGCACTGGCGGATATGGCCGAAGTATACATTAACGATGCCTTTGGAGTGTGTCACCGTGCACATGCTTCAGTTGAAGCGATTACGCACTATTTTAATGAAAAAAGTTCAGCAGCAGGTTTCCTTCTTCAAAAAGAGGTTGAGTTTTCTAAAAACCTTCTTCGCCGTCCAACACGCCCATTTGTTGCCGTTGTTGGAGGGAGCAAAGTGAGTGGAAAACTCCAAGCACTTGTTAA
>JAVHRG010000129.1:0-3682 GCA_036171535.1 Sulfurospirillum sp.
AATCCGTTATAGGTTTTCGTATCAGAATTGGCTGTTACTGTTGCATTGGCTTTGGCAATGGTAAGAGACCCTTTTGTGTTACCGCTACTGGCTTCTGTATAGCCATTTTTAAGGATATCAACATAAAGATTGCTGTATGTTCCTGCATTGGTATAGCTTGTTACAACATTGCTATTTGTATCTAAGAAGACATAGTCTGTTCCATAGACCCATGAAGCATGGTTTGAACCAAAAAGAGTGATTGCACTCCATAAAGAGTTTAAGTTAACAGCGTTACCACTGTATGTATACCCTGAGTTGATCGTTGAAAGGGTATAACTTACTGTCTCCGGTAACATTGTCCAAGCATGTGTTCCGCCCATACTTAAAGAGGGGGTTGCGCTTGTACCATTAACGATATCCCAGCCTACATCAGCAAAAGTGCTAAAGAGTTGAAGTTCTGCGGTTGTTTTTCCAGTCCCACCTGAAGAGCTACTCTGTCCACTGGTTTCGGTGTTCCAGAAGCTAGTAGTGATAGCTTCAGAATTGTTATATCCAACCAATCCACCGACATTCATGGTTCCACTCACACTGCCTGTAGCGTAGGTGTTAGAGATTGCTCCATCAGTGGCACTCCCCACGAGCCCTCCTACATTAGCATGACCACTGACATCGCCTGTAGCGTAGCTGTTGTAGATATAACCACTTCTATCCCATCCCACGAGTCCTCCTATGTCATCATTACCATGAACACTGCCTGTAGCATAGGCAGCCGTAATGGTTCCATAAAAGTTAACCCCCACAACAGTGCCAACATCATTGTATCCAGTGATAGTAGCATTGGTCAAGCCGATATTTTGAATGGTTGAACCGTATCCTGCATAGCCAATAAGCCCTACATTATCTGAACTTGAGCGATTAATCGTTAAACTATCAATGACATAGCCTTTTCCATCAAGTGTTCCCGTGAAGTTGTTGGTACTATCTCCAATCGGTACAAACCCAGTGCTGCTCCACATGCCATCGTTTGCATAGGTGATGTTGTTAGATAGAGTGTATGACGCGCTTAAGTTCATCGCCATGAGTTGAAGTTGGTGGTCGTTGGTGATGGTCGTAGAGTATTCGCTTCGTAAAAATGGTCGAGTAGAGCCCTCTATCATATACCAAGCGCCTGTATTACTGAAATCAAACCCTGTATAAGTTGCTTGAGTAAAGGCATTTATCGTAGAAGTTGAACTGTAAATGCCCGTAAGCGTTGCCGAACCTTGGTTCAGTTCTATGCCAGTTGTTTTTCCACTGGTATCAATGTCCCAATAACTATTGGAAATAGTTCCAAAATTATAACCTATCAGCCCACCAATTAAAGTACCACTACCATTGACACCTCCTGCGGCATAGGCGTTGGTGATCGTTCCCTTATTGCTTCCCACGAGTCCACCGACAGTATTGTTTCCATGCACATTGACTATGGCATAGACATTGGAAAGAGTTCCAGAAGAGTTATATCCCACTAATCCACCAACAGTATTAAGATTCCCATGAACACTTCCAGTTGCATAGACATTGGAGATCGTTCCACCGTTGTTATACCCCACCAATCCGCCCACCTTATTACTTCCAGTGATAGTAACATCACTCAGCCCGATATTTTTAATGGTTGAACTTGGGCCAATAACACCAAAGAGTCCTACATTATCGGTATATAAACGGTTAATCATTAAGTTATCGATTGTATAGCCCTTTCCATCCAATGTTCCCGTAAATTGATTAGTATCATCTCCAATCGGTACAAACCCTGCCCCACTGTTCCAAGGAGTACCTGACACGTCAATGTTGGCACCTAATGCATACTTTCCCGCTAAGGCGGTGTTAATCCATTGGAGTTGATACGGGTTATAGACCATCACTTTGCCATTGGCTCCAAAGACAACTTTATTCGTGGTATTAGCTGCATTGAAGTAGACACCACCATTGGTTGTATTGGTATTGGCAATGGTGGCATTGACGTAGATGGCATTGTCGGCATGGAGTGTTAATTGTGAGGTGGTTGCCCATGTAATATCTGAATTTACTGTAATGTCACCTGTATCACTTCCTGCACTGGTTGTGGTGATAGTGGCATCACCTAGTGCAAGTTGCCCTTCAAGGGTTGTGGCTAACGCTGCATCAATGGTGACATTCACAGGATCAATCAACCACTCTTTGGCTTTAATACGTGTTCCATCTTTTACATGTAAAGCCTCTCCACTGGTTTCAACAAAGCCCTCATTTGCTTCAATGGTTCCTGAAAGGTTGGTGGTTCCGCCATGGGCATAGAGTTCTACTGTGCCTGTGATATCATCTAGGGAGTTCGCTTCAATAACACCAGTATTGTTCACGACACCTTTTAAGAGTTCATTCGCAGCATTGGTCGTAAGATAAATCTTTCCACCATCTGCGATGATCGCTCCTTTATTTTCCACTAAAGCATCTAAGACACCTTTATCGACTTTGAGGTTAACTAAGGAGTTTCCATTAAGATTAATGGTGGCTTCATTAGCTCCCGTTAACGTAACGGTTCCTTTAATGGCTTTAATCGTCCCTTCATTGGAGACACTGTTGGCAAGCAGTGATGCGTAACCGCCATTGTTAATATCAATGGTTCCTAAGTTAATGACCGAAGCGGTTGAGTCACCTTTAAAACTATAGTTTCCTGCTTGGAAGTCTGCGTCACTTAAGGATTGGGTGGTAGCTAAAAGTCCTGAGGTATTGATAGAGGCATTTTTACTGAATAGCACACCATTAGAATTAAGTATCCATACTTGACCATTAGCATTCAGTGCTCCATCAATCACACTTTTTTCATTACCTACGATTCTGTTTAATGTGATGGAAGAGACATTGGGTTGATTGAAGTTAACGGTTTCGGATGATCCGATGGAGAAGGTATTCCAGTTGATAGAGGCTTTATTGGTACTTTGATGAATGGTGGTGGTGGTTCCGCTTTGAATAATGTTCGCATTCCCACTGGTGACAACTCCACCCAAGGGTGCAGAGTGTAGCAGTGTGGTACTGGCTATAAAAGCCGATACCACCAACGATATTTTTCCACCTTTGAGGATACGAAAACGTGAACCGTAGTCACATAGTTGTAGATAAGCGTTACGCATTTGTTTACCTTATGATTTTAGGATGTTTTTTACTAAAATTACAACTCAATGGGAATCATTGGTTGTGACATTTCTCTTTGAACATATTGTATCTTTCACGCGTTACGTGTGGCGTTATATTTTGAAAGATGTACGATTATCTATAAAATTTATCGTACGCAAGATATACTTTTAGAAAAAAGGCGTAGGTAACAATGCAACAATTTCTTCTGTGGTGTCTGTGTATTTTCTCTTTGTCGGCAGCTCCTATTGAGATAGGGCAGAGGAGTGATGTCTCTATCTTAGAACATGCAGAAATTTATATCGAGCAAGATGCAAAGTTTAAAGTAGGAGAGGTTCCCTCACAGGACTTTTTTAGACCGTATGATTCCAACTTTATCACACGAGGATATACCGACAATGAAGCTGTGTGGCTGCACTTTAGTCTTAAAAATGATAGCCATGAAGTGATCAAACGCTTTTTACATGTAAACAATTCTATGCTCGATAGTATTGTGCTATACGCAAGTAGTGGTGATGTTTATACCCGTGGTGTGATGTACCTTCCTCCTATT
>JAVHRG010000130.1:0-3676 GCA_036171535.1 Sulfurospirillum sp.
CTTGGATCACTACTCCTTCTTGGTATTATGATTGCACTTGTCGTCATCATCAAAAACAAACATAAAACTCCCGAACCTATTGCCGTTGAAAAAGCTATTGAAAGACCTATTGTTAAAGAGCAATTTTCTCCCTCTAAAATAGATGGGATGATTAAAAAAGCCCATCTGCTGTATGAACAAGGGAACAAAGATGAAGCTCTTAAAATCTATGAAAAAATTGCTACTTTTAATGAAGCTATCTCTTACTACAACATTGGGGTGGCCAAACTCAAAGAACAAAACTTCCCTGAAGCACTAGAAGCATTTAAAAAAGCCATTCAGAATAAAGAACACCGCACTATTAGTGCTATCAATGCAGCAGTTTGTGCCTTAGAGATGAAGGACAGTAAACTTTTTACCTATTACATAGACCTTGCTTTTGCCTATTTGCCCGAAGAGAGCAATGCACCCCTCTACTCTTATTATGTAGGATTGGTAAACTACTATAAAGATTTTTATTATGAAGCACTCAGTGCTGTCTCGCATCCTATCAATGACTATTACAAAGAAGATCAGAGCTATTTGGCATCTAAAATCTTAGCCTCTCTTGATAACAACTCCTATGCCCTCTCCACACTGGAAAAAATTGAAAAAGAGAACGACCACTTTACCGTTGGTCTTTTACATGCAAAATTAGGCGAATACCCTAAAGCAAAAGCTTCATTACTCAAAGCACTGCAAAATGATCGTGAAAATCCAAAAATAAAAATGGCACTTGCGATGGTTGAGAATAAACTGGGTAATCTTGGTAATACCGCTTCCCTGATGGGAGAAGTCTATAAAGTACGCGATGCCGATGCAAAGCCTATCTATAAAATGAAAGCCATCCTAAAACCTTCTTTATTTGATGTTGAAAGAGCGCAAGTCGAATTTGAAAAAGAACTCTTTTTTGATGATGAAAATACGTATAGCCTCATCTTTTACTATGCCCCTTATAAAGTCTTTGATGCGAAGCAAACCATTGACTATATTCGCAAAGGAAGCATGAATATCTTTATTGATGAAATTGGGCCTGCCCTCTCCTACTTAAAAGCAAGCTCTACGATCTCAAAAGTGAATATTGCCATTAGTAAAGGGATTAAAATGGCATTGGACTTTCATGTGTATGAAGCCAATGAGATTTTCTTGAAAATGGTTGAAGAGTATAAAAATCACTCCATCTTACACTATAACCTAGGGTTAACCTATGCACAGATGGGTGATTATGCCGCTGCGTATAAAAACTTTTCAAAAAGCTACCACCTTGATAGCAACAACTATCTTGCAGGTGTCTTTGCACTTATGACTGGTAATTTGATTGGTAAGGATATTACAAAACTCTCAGAAGATGTCAAAGAGAGTATTAATAAAAATCAGACACTAGAGAAAGATAATCTTTATGCCTCACTCATTCATCTCACTGATGGCAATCATTTTTCTTTGACACGTTGGCTCGAAAAAGAGAAAGAAGAGAGCCCTCTCAACCTTATGCTGAATATTATTGCCGCCCAAAAGTTGGGCAATGAGCGCATGTATCGTCTTGGATCTCAAAAGCTTCAAGCGTTACTACCCAAAGATATTATTGCCAATATTATCGCATTTAACGTGAAGCATCAGAAGCAAAATATCAAAAATTATGCCAAAGCCGTTCAAATTGAATTTAACCATCTTCCCCTGGATTATGATGCATTTTACTATGGTCCAAAAATTGTAAAAGAACAGTATATTAAACTCTTACAAGTGGGTGGGCTTCTTCATCAAAAACGAGATAGTGTTCGTAAAAAGATGGAAGAAGAGCGTATTGATATTCCTTCCATTATGCAAACACTTGCTTACATGGAAATCTATACCAATAACTTTGAAGAGGCGTTTACACTGTACAATAAACTCATTGATGATTTCCAGAAAAAAGATACCCATACCATCTTCCTAGCCTCAGTTTCAGCCATTGGTGCGGGACATAGTGATAATGCTATAGCGCTTTTAGAACTTTCAAAATTGACTGATCCCAGTAATGTTGAAAGTAAATATGCCCTTGGATTATTGTATCAAGAAATAGGGAATTTTGAAGCGGCAAATGCGCAGTATCGAAGTATCGGAAATATTGGTTTTATCTCTCAATATTTCAGTTTTGCAATCCAAAGATAGTTTTACATGTAAAGGTTTTAACCTTTACATGTAAAGACGTTTAAAGCTTTAAATACTCTCTTGTGTATTGCTGCAAACGGTTCTAAGATGTTCTTTCATTGACATGTAACTGTTAAGCGCTCCAATATATGCTTTGGCCGTTGCGAGCATCGTATCGACACTTAAACCATGCCCCATAATTGCAGGTTTACTCTCATCAAATACCACTTTAACAAGCACCCTTGCCATTGCATCTTTCCCTTGAGAAACAGCATCCACTTTATAATCTTTAAGCTCACCGCTAACGCCACAAACACGATCAATGACTTTAAAGATGGCATCCATCGTTCCATTACCAATCGCAGCATCGGTGATCTCTTTTCCATTATGTAAAATGGTCACAGCAGCACTTGGAACACCGCCTGGTGCACAATCAGAGAGTTGTAAACGAAGTAAGTCAAAAATTTGAGGTATTTTGGTAATTTCTTCAGCCACTAAAGCTCTTAAATCATCATCAAATATCTCTTTTTTCTGATCTGCTAAGATTTTAAAACGATCAAATGCTTCGTTAATTTCTTCATCTTTAAGCTCATAGCCTAATGTTTGAAGTTTATCTTTAAATGCATGCCTGCCAGAATGTTTACCAAGAACGATTGAGTTTTTATCAAGACCAATATCTTTTGCACTCATAATCTCATAGGTTTGCGTATGTTTTAACACGCCATCTTGGTGAATGCCACTCTCATGTGAAAAGGCATTTTTCCCCACAATGGCTTTATTGGGTTGTGGCTCAATGCCTGTCACCGATGAAACCAATTTGCTTGTTGGGTAAATCTCTTTAATGTTAATGTTCGTATCGTATCCATTGAAATGATCTTTACGAGTACGAAGAGCCATAACAATCTCTTCTAATGCCGCGTTACCTGCACGCTCACCCAAGCCATTGATAGTACACTCCACCTGACGTGCACCATTTTCAATACATGCTAATGAGTTTGCCACAGCAAGACCCAAGTCATTATGATTATGTACCGAAATGATGGCACGATCTCCCACAAAATCATGTAAAGATTTAATAATCGCCCCCATCTCTGTTGGTAAACGATACCCTACCGTATCTGGGATATTTAAGGTTCTAGCCCCTGCATTGATGACGGCATCCAAAACCTCTTTCATAAAGCTTATGTCACTACGTCCTGCATCTTCACAACTAAACTCAACATCATCACAAAATGTTTTAGCATACTGTACAGCTTCAACTGCTTTTTTGATGACTTGATTCGGTGTCATTTTAAGTTTATATTCCATGTGAATGGAGCTGGTTGCAATAAAGGTATGAATTCTATTTAATTTTGCTTTTGCAACTGCCTCACCAGCAGCTTTGATATCACGATCTAACGCACGTGCGAGTGAACAGATGCGGCTTTTGGTTACGGCTTCACTAATACGGGCAATCGCATCAAAATCTCCAGGACTAGCCGCGGCGAAACCTGCTTCAATGACGTCAACCCCCAATTTTTGTAACTGCAAC
>JAVHRG010000131.1:0-3662 GCA_036171535.1 Sulfurospirillum sp.
TTTGCGCTAGATAGATCTGCTCATCCAGTGAAAAAGCCACCCTTGCCTCTTTAGGGACAATGCTTTTAGACCATTTTGACTTAAGGACATCAAGCTCTTCTTGTGTTACATTACCGAGAGCCTTATTGATGATGCTTTGCAATGGCTCATCTTCAGGGTGTATCATGATGTAAAGATTTTTATCTCTTAAATTTTGTAAGTCAATTTTAGAGGCAATATGAAGATTGGAGAGCATCTCTTTGTTAATGACGTACTGCGCCGTAAAAGTATCATCCACCCCTGCATCAACCAAACCAAAGGCAACAGCTTCTAACAGCTCTTTGGTTGTTTCATACTCTACCACCGTAAGCTCAGGATACTCCTCTTTGAGATACTTTGTTGTAGGCCACGCTCTACCTGCACCAACCGTCTTGCCTTTTAAATCATCGATGGTGTTAATATCGTAACGCTTTGTTTGGCAAATGAGTGCCAAATCCATGGTGATAAATTTAGTGCTATAAAGAAATTTTTGGCGGCGTTCCGATGAAGGGATCAGTGGTTGAGCCACCCTAATCTCTCCATTTTGAAATTTCTCGTACACGTTAGGCCATGTGTCACTGATGAAATTCAAACGCACACCGATTTTATCGGCTAAAAGTTTCATATAGTCAACAGAATACCCTTTGGCCTCGCCATCCTCATTAAAATCATACGGATACCAACTGAGCTCATTGGTCACACTAATGACAGGATGCTTCGTAAGGTAATCTTTTTCACTCTCGCTAAATTCAATTGTTGGGACAACAGGAGAAGATCGTTCTGCTGTTACAAAAGGTAAATATTTACGTTTGATCTTTACATGTAAATCAGCAGGCATAGAATCGAGCATTTTATTAAACAAAGAGATAAATTCTGGCCAATCTTTTGCAGTTGCAACCGATTGCTCTTCTGCTGTATAGCGTGAAACATTAGAAATTTGAACGTTATCCAGATGATAAATCTTAACAAACATGCTCATAATAGCAATATCCCCAATAAATCCATCTACCTTATGGTCATTCACTGCCCTCATCGCCTCAAGCGAATTGGGATACACCGTGTAAAGAAAATGTGGGTAATCCTGTTTTAAGTTCTCATTAATCACATAATGGGGTACTATGGCTATTTTTTTAGGCGTTGTATCAAAAAAATTCTCTGATTTGATCGTATTCGGTGTGAGAAGTGAAAAGGGAAATGCGCAATAGGATTTACTAAAAAGCATCGTTTGATTCACCTCTGCATGGGGAGTGACTCTTAAAATAACATCAATGCCATCATGTGTTTTAACGCGTCTTAACGCTTCAGTCCAACTACCCTCGGTAACATACTCTATTTTGAGATTAAATAGGGATGCGAAGAATTTGATATACTCAACACTAATACCTGCATATTCGCCATCTTGGATAAATTGATACGGAGGGAGGTCTTTGGTAATGCGCACTTTGAGTGTTTGAGTTTTATCAAGCCACGCTTGTTCACTTGGAGTAATATCAATAGCCGATGCATGCAAGCAACTCAAAAATGACAAAACAGCAAAAAGGAAAGAGATCACTGTTTTCATGGCATACCCCATTCAGATAAAGTGTTCTGGCATTTAGTATACTAAAATTATTCTGTAATGTTATTACGTTTCTTTTTAACTTAAAAAACCTCTATACGAAGAGATATTTAAGTAAAAAATTTGATCGCATACGTATAATGCTTCTCACCGATTTAAGAGGATTTTTCATGAATCATATCAAAACGAGTTTTTCACCCAATAGTGAGCTGCAACATGCCATCGATTTATTACATGTCAATCAATTTTCACCAACACCTTTGCCAACGCAATTTCCCACTTCTGGGATGGGAGAAAAAGAGACATTAGATTTACTTGCACCACATGTTTTGGGAAAAGCCGCACATTTGGATGCCCCTCTGGCTTTAGCACATATGGATCCTCCCACTCCATGGATCACCTGGGCAATGGCTCTGTGGAATGCAAGACTCAACCAAAATCTCCTTCACCCTGCAACCGCTCCTTTTGCTAAAGAGGCAGAAGAGCGTGTTATCAACTGGTTAACACCTTTTTTTGGCATGCAAGGTGGGCATTTTTGCTCAGGCTCAACCCTCGCCAACTTAACAGCACTCTGGGCGGCACGGGACATTGCAAACGTCACCAAAGTTGTTGCATCCGAAGCGGCACACATTAGTATTGCAAAAGCAGCTCATATTTTAGGACTCTCCTACGAAAGTATTCCTACAGATGCACATGGGGTACTAGACCCCAAACAATTAGGCGACCTTTCCCATACCTGTTTGGTGCTGACAGCAGGAACAACAACACTCGGAGCGATTGATCCACTTCATCTCATTGGCACAGCGGCATGGACACATGTGGATGCGGCATGGGCAGGAGCCTTGCGATTATCGCCTAAGTATGCTTTGTTACTTGAAGGTATTGAGCAGGCAGATTCCATTGCCCTTTCAGCACACAAATGGTTTTTTCAACCCAAAGACTCTGCACTGATTTTTTTCAAAGCACTTCAAAAAGCCAATGAGGCACTTGCTTTTGGAGGAGGATATCTTGCAACGCCTAACATTGGAGTGCAAGGCTCACGCGGTGCGGCGGCTATTCCACTATTTGCAACACTATTAGCATGGGGAAAAGATGGATTGATAGAACGTATCGAACAGACAATGCAAACTGCACAGACCATTGCTTTAGGCATTGCCAAAGAACCAAAACTGGAAGTGCTCGCTTCTGGCAAAACAGGCATTAATGTCTTTCGCTCTACACACATGGAAACGCAAACACTTTACGACAAACTTCCCCAAGGGATGTTTTCAACCTGTACCATCAACGGTACGCTATGGATTCGCTCCGTTTGTGCCAATCCACTTGCCGATGCTGAGGCAATTTTAGAAACGCTTCGTAAGCATCTTTAGCTGAGAAAAGTTTTTTAAATCGTGTAAAAGAGCATTTACTTTAATTTACATGTAAAGAGTATTTACGCATTAGGTTTATATAATTCTTGATTAATGAGCGCCAACACAGATATAAACTCCTCTTCGATAGCATAAATGATTGTATAACCTTTGTAAATAAGATCACGTATATTTTTATCATCATGATAGAGGGATTGTCTATATTTATAAGGCATTTCAAGTAATGCGTCACAACTTTCAAGAATACCCTTTTGAAAGTCTTTTGCCGATGTTGGACTATCTAACGCTATAAACTGAATCTTTTTTTGAAGAGAAAGAACGAACTCTTTTTCAAACCTAAGCTTCATTGCTTAAAAGCTTTTCTACTTCTTCGCGTGAATAAAAGGTTGCTTCGTTATTTTTGAGTTTCTGAACCTGAGAGGCTACAAACTTTTTATCTTCTTCAAATTTTAGTCGTGCGATTTCTTGTTGCACAAGCTCATCTATCTCGTCATTACGCATAATCACAAAATCAAGCTTGTTGTTTTTTAACACACCAATTTTCGCCACTTCATGACTCGCCAATTTTGCAAGCACACTACCAAAATTCTTCGCAACATCAGTACTGCTCATCAGTTCATTAGGTTTATAGGTTAGCATTTTATTCCTCGCAATTATACGGATAATCTTGTGGATAATTATAGTTTAATGCGGAATTTGTGTCAAGCAGGAGGAAG
>JAVHRG010000132.1:0-3623 GCA_036171535.1 Sulfurospirillum sp.
TATAGATATAAAAAATTCACTATTACTAGAAACGTTTCCTCTGAAAATCCATAATGACAAATTATGTCCATTTTGCAATATCCCAATGATTTCACAAAAAGAAAGTAAATCAACTTATACATCAAAATGGCCCAAAGAAAAAATATTCTGTGAAAAGTGTAATCATGAATATGACAACGCATATTGTCGTTGTTCTAATTGTAAAGATTTACAAATAATAAACCGACAAATAATTGATAACAATAAAAGAGAAATTATTCTTGATTATTGGGAAACACTTCTTCCTGTTCAAATAGAAAAACTTACTCTGAAAGATAAATTATATTTAAGTGCATTAATACGAGCAAATATGTCCGAAGATTTGACGAATATTGCACCAATCGCTGAATCTAAAATAACATTTGCACCTACACTAGAATATCAAAGAAAAATCATCACCTATTTACTTAACAAAGAAATCATTTTTATTTCACCAGATACAAGCATTGAAAGCATTACAATCGAAAATGATCATATAACAACATATAATCAAATGGAAACCACTTTTAAATTAAATGTCTGTGAGGAAACTTATAAAAGCACTATTACTAGCTTACTAAATATAACTTATTTTGAAAGCATAACATCAGAAGAAAGAAAAGAACTTTGGTTAGAAATAGGGCTATATGAATGTTTGGAATTTTTATATGCAATAATACAAGAAGCAAATTTACCAACCAACCAAATTGGAGATAAAACTATTTTATCTATTCAAGAAGCTTTATCTAGTTGCTCAATCTCAGAAGTTTTTTACTTTATACATTATTCAGTAGAGAAAGCTATTGTATTTTATCAAAAAGAGAAAATTTCAAAACAACATGCAGTCAATTCAATTCCAAATAGAATATTAAAAATAAAAGAAAAAGCATTAGTTGAAAATTGGAAAACCAAATATGGTAGGCACAAACAATATTCACAAACAGAAATAAGTAAAGCTTTTTTTTATAAAATATTGCCGATTGGCAATAAAGGTTTTGAAGAAGTAATTTATTAAAATATTTCTTTACATGTAAACAATTATTTCACAACAAAGAACCTATAACCAGCCACCCATCAACGAAGCAATGAGTGGCGTTAGATTTGTTAGAACTTATAATGAAGATTGATATATGCGTAACGACCCGGTTCGTTCATTAGCATCACGTCACCGCCACCTGAGAGAAGCGTAATATCGCTGTAGGTATTGGAAACGGCGTAGGTTTTATCAAAAATGTTATCAATACCCAAAGTGACATCAAAATGCTTGGTCATTTGGTAGTTGTATTTCATGTTAAATACCGTGTAGCCTGGAAGCTCTTGTTCTCCATTGTCGCTATCGACATTATTCCATCGTTTTGCAGCCACCATTTCAGTTTTAAGGGTATGCTCTGCTTGATGATAGGTTACACCAACAATGGCTTTAAGAGGGACGATGTCGGCAAGGTCTTTGTCATTTTGTCCTGCGATTGGGTCGTCTTTTTGACCTCTTAAATAGGTCATTCCATAATTAAGTGTCCATGCTTTACTCACGTTATAATACGCATCTAACTCGGCACCGTAAATGACGGCATCAATGTTGACATATTTGGAAGAGTTGTAGTAGATATAGTCTTTTAAGATGGAGTAAAATATTTTTCCATTCACACCAAAATTGTCATAATGTGTTTTAAACCCAGCATCGGCTTCATAGTTGGTGGTTTGATCAAGGTTGCCTAGCGAGTTTGTGCCCAAGTAAAGCTCTTTTGCATCAGGAACCCGTGAAGCTTTGCCGAAACCGAGGAAATAATCAACATTGTTATTGACTTTATAGGTGGCAAGAACATTGGCAGAGAGTGCGTCATAGTCATTTTTATCACGAGCATTACTACCTGCAATTTTTTTATTCACTTTGACTTCCGTATCGTCATAGCGTGTTCCAAATTGAAGTTTTACCGCGTCAATCGTAGTGATGTATTGAGCAAAAAGCGCTTCATTGGTGGTGTCAACATCAGGTATAAAGACGGTTGAAGCACCTTGAATGCCTGTTGCAACGTTGGTAGAATATTTGACACCATCCCAATTTCGACGACTCATATCAACACCATACATGAACTCTCCACTGCCGAAACTCATCACATTTTTAAGCTTAGCCCCTTCGATGTCAGTATTGGCTTTAGCTGTCATATAATTTGTTGCACCCGCAACTCTCTCTTTGGTTGACATCGGATGTTCAACCTTGGATTTGTATGCTTCAAGGTTGATCTCTTTTGAATACGTTCCAAGATCATAGATGCTATATCCAAAGGTGTAAATATCGCTATCGTCATAGTCCGCATCCATCATCCGTGACGGATACAAAACATTATCACTGCGATTGAGCGTATAGCCTAAGCGAATCTCTTGATTTTCCACGGGGTTGATAAACACTTTACCCATAAACGTTTTTTTCTCGTAGGCCTTCAAGTCCCCATCGCGATAACGATTTGTCGCCATTCCCATATGTTGGGCAATAGCATTGTTAAGCTGCTCAGAAAGGGTATTACCATTGCCATCTTTGTATTGATCGCTCTGCTCGGTTGATGCGCTGATTAAGGCACGAATATACTCGTTGCCACCACTCGCACTTGCAGCGGCTTTTTTATAGCCATAGCTTCCCATACCAAGGTTGACATCGCCACTTGGTTCTTGTGTTGGTGTTTTGGTTTCGGCGACCACTAAACCACTTAGCGTACCAAAATGTTCCACATCATACGGTCCTTCAACAATTTTGACATTTTCAATATTATCGGCATTAATGTGTGTAATGGTTAGATCCATTCGATTGGGACATCCACCGTAAATCTTGGCATCATCCATCAAAATATTGATATTATCTTTCTTTTGCCCGCGTAAGATAATATCATTGGCAACACCACTGCCTCGAACCATTGTAATAGAAGCACTATTGCGAGAAAGTGCATCTGCAAGGTCGGCAGATTTTAGGTCATCGCCACGTATATCCTTGACCTCTTTGGAGAGTGTTTCTCCTACCACTGTTATCGCACCCAAATCTATTGTTTCCGCCATTAAAAACGTCGAAACAATCAAAGACATACCCACTATCTTATTCATACAACCTCCCTTAAATCTAAGGGCACACTATAAATTCACTTTGTTAAACTACCGTTAAATAGAGCAGTTTTAGCCTATAAAACTAAAATTTGATCGTCATCATTTAAAATTAAGCCATTACTAAAAATCTTTACATGTAAAAACGAATTTAACGATTATTTTGCTATCATCATTCCCTATTTTCACCACAAAGAACACACAATGAACGCTTTTATTTCAGGTTTTAGTCTTGGTTTTTCACTTATTCTTGCTATTGGGGCACAAAATGCGTTTGTACTCAAACAAGGCATTAAAAAAGAGCATGTTTTTATCATCTGTTTGGTCTGTGCACTCTCCGATGCGATTTTGATTTTCTGTGGGGTTTCAGGCTTTGGTTATTTGGTAGAGCAGTTTCCCTCCCTCCAAACGGTCGCAAAGTATGGTGGTTTTGCCTTTTTATTTGTCTATGGCTTGAAGAGTTTTTACTCGGCGTGGAGCATGTCTCATGAACTCAGTCCACTCGATCAGCCCACACC
>JAVHRG010000133.1:0-3610 GCA_036171535.1 Sulfurospirillum sp.
CTGTTCTTGGACGGGTAGATTGTATTGTTTTTACAGGAGGAATTGGTGAAAATGCTAATGACGTGCGCCTAAAATCCTGTGAAAATTTGGAGAATTTTGGGATTAAAATTGATCCTATTCGAAACAGTGCTTCCTCTAATGAGATTAGGACAATTAGTGCAGATGATAGCAAAGTAAAAGTTTTGGTTATTCCAACCAATGAAGAGCTTGAAATTGCAATAGAAACTTTAGAAATGATCCAAAAGCATCACTAGTGGATACAGGGTTTACATGTAAAGAAAATCTTTACATGTAAACCTCTTTTTTAACTCAAAAGTTCTTTGGCAATAGTATTAATACGCTTTCCATCTGCCACACCTTCACACTCAGCAAGTACACCAGACATGATCTTACCAATCTCTTTCAAACTGGTTGCCCCCGTTGCAAGAATATGCTTTTGAATGATGACTTTAAGATTCTCATCGCTAAGTTGCTGCGGCAAGTAACTTTTTAAAATGGTTGCTTCGGCCAACTCTTTTTCGTAAAGATCATCTCTCCCCGCTTCTTTGAAAGCAGATAAAGCATCTTCTCGTTGTTTGAGTGATTTTTGGATAATTTTAACAATATCAGAATCGCTAAGATCTTTACGTTCATCAACTTCAATTTGTTTGAGAGCGCTCATTAAAAAACGAATGACATCACGTTTAAAATTATCTTTGGTTTTCATTGCAACTTTCAGATCGTCTTGAAGTTTTGACTTAAGTTCTGACATCTTTTTTCCTTGGGATATAATTTACTTTAGAGGGGACTATTTTATAGTATAATGGTAAAAAATAGAATAAAATGGAGTCGTATGAGAGTTTTTACATGTAGCTTTGTAGCCGCTCTTTTTTTGGTAGGTTGCTCAGTACATCCAGCCGATCCAAAAATTAGTATGAAAGCACCTGTGTATGTCGATGAGACTCCTTCCAAAGTAAATGAAACGGTACCTTCAAATCCAGGTAGTCTTTTTGGGCAAGGAGACAACCCTTTATTTGCCGATCTTAAAGCAATGCATGTCAATGACGTTGTAACAGTTACCATTACTGAAAAAACAGCACAAACATCTACTGGGAAAAAAGCTTTAACAAAACAGAGTAGTGATGCTCTCGGAGCTGGTATTACCACTGCTGCAGGTGGTGGCGTTTTGGGTACCGTATCCAAAAATTTAAATGATGTTGCTAATATTGGTTTTACAACAGGATCCAATAACTCTTTTACAGGTAATGGTAGCAATACCCGTAATGAGAGCTTTGCTACCACCATCACGGCACGTGTCATTAAGATTTTAAATAATGGACATTACTTTATTGAGGGTAGCCGTGAATTATTGATTAACGGTGAAAAGCAAATTATTCAAGTTAGCGGCGTCATTCGTCCCTACGATATTGATAAAAATAATAACATTGATTCTAAGTTTATCGCAGATGCAAAAATTCTTTACAAAACTGAAGGCGATATCGATCAAACGACAACCAAGCCATGGGGTGCCAAATTTATGGAAACCATTTGGCCATTTTAATGCAATTATACTAAAGGATATTTATTGGAAAACAGTAACCCACCTAAATTTATTGAAAGAGACAAAATTTTTAAAGCAAAAGATATTATTGTTGCACTTAAATATTTTGGCGTCAGTTTCGATAAGCTTAAAACAAATACACCCAATCGTGCTCGTGCCATCGTTCTAGGCTATAAAGCATGGCGATTAGGATTGAATGAAACACAATTACGCTCTGTCATTGAACGTAAAATTGAGGATAAAGAAATTATTGATATCCTTGAATATAGAGAGAAAAAGAGCATTCGTAGTTGGAGTATTTTTACAAAAATTAAAGAGGATGACTATAAAATTAAAGTTGAACGCTTGTGGTGTAAAAAGCTAGGGGCATTGTGTTTAATTGCAAAATTAGGGCAAAAAGAACTTATTACATTAGCTTGTGAAAAATTTAAAGACCAATTGGATTGTACCATTCCTAAAGAATTTTAAGCCTAATTTGCCTTACATGTAAAAAATATGCAAGGCAAAATTCTATTTTTTATGATTTAACCGCTTTTGCCATATCCCACATAGGCATAAAAATACCTAGAGCCATTAAAAGTACCATAGCCGCAATAAAACCTAAAAGAATAGGCTCAATATAACTTGCGATATTGTCGATAATTTGGCTAAAACGTGATTTAAAATAAAGTGTTACTTTTTCAAGCATTTTATCCAGCGTTCCACTTTGTTCACCTGCTTGAATCATTTGAATAAGCATTCCTTCAAAAAGTCCTGTATCACGAAATGATTCTGTTAAGGAGATACCTCTTTGTACAGATATTTTAACACTGGAAAGTTTCTTTTTAAGATGAGTATTTTCCAGCGTTAATAAAGCTGTATCGAGTGCATCTGCAATAGGGATACCTGCACGAATAAGTTCTGTAAAAACAAGACAAAAACGGCTCAGTGTTGCATAAAAAATAATATCTCCAATTAAATAGACTTTTAGAATATAGATATCAAATTTTTTCTTGAACTCTTCATTATTCTTGAGCATATATTGAAAGAGTATAATAGTGCCTACAATACCTATTAAAAGGTAGAGACCATAATGATTGATAAGATTTTCCATAAAAAGAAGGATTTTGGTTGGTAGTGGCAGTTCAGCTTTAAGTTGGGCAAAAATTTCTTTAAATTTTGGAACAACGTAAATCATCAGTATTGAAAAAGCAACTGCAATTGCAATAACGACGGTAATAGGGTATCGCATTGCTTTTTTAAACTTTTGCCTATTTTCCTCAATCTCTTCAAGGATTTCAGAGAGTTTTTCTAAAGATTCTGCCATATTACCAGTGCTTTCACCTAACTCAACCATCGCAAGAGTAACATCACCTACTTCATCATGATATGTCATCAGTGATTGGGTAAGGCTTAGTCCAGAGTTTAGATCGTCATTAACACTGTTTAATATTTCTTTAAGTGTTTTGTCCACGGTAGCATTTGCAACTTCTTTAACACTATCATGAATGGAAATACCAGCATTGGTCATAACACTCAGTTGCCTCATCGCTGCAATAAGATTTGGCATTTTTATTTTTTTACGAAAAAGCGCATTTGTGATTTGATTTTTGAGTTCACCCAACTGATCTTCAAGAGGAGCTGAAGTTTCTTTAATATTTAAAATTACTCCTGGAATTTTTAATTTTGCAATGGCAATTGCATCATTGCGAGTAGGTGATTTGACAACCGTTTTAGTTTTTTGGCCTTTAAAGAGGTAATTTACTTCAAAGTATTTCATTCTTTAGCCACCCTTATGATTTCATCTAGCGTTGTAATGCCATGTGCAGCTCTGGTTATACCATCTTGGAACATGTCCACAAAACCTTCTTTCATTGCCTGCTCTTTAATATCACTTTTACTACCACCTTGTGCAATCATACTTGAAATTTTTTCACTTATTGGAAGAATTTCTGAGATCATTTCACGTCCTAAATAGCCTGTTTGTGAGCATTTTTCGCAACCATTGTTTTTATAAAACTGGAAATTCTCAGGAAGCATATCATTGATTTCATCATGTGCTGTTTTAGGCAGTGTATATTTTGTTTTACA
>JAVHRG010000134.1:0-3532 GCA_036171535.1 Sulfurospirillum sp.
TTGTACCATCACTGCCTGTGCCTGAGAGCACGATACCAATGGCATTTTGGTGTTGGTCTTTGGCTAACGCGTTAAAAAAGAAGTTGATAGGGAGGTGTAAACCTTTTTTTTTGGTGCGATTTAACAGTTGAAATGCTCCCTCCATAAGTGAGATATCGTGCGCTGGAGGGATGATATAAACACAATTGGGTTGTACCACCATGCCATCCGTTATCTCAAAAACACTCATGGGTGTATAGTTTCCGATAATCTCTACAAGGCTACTTTTAAAATCAGGAGAGAGATGCTGAATTAATACAAAAGCACATTGAATAGGTTCCAAAGGCATACTAGAAAAAAAAGCTTCAAATGCCGCCAATCCTCCAGCCGAAGCCCCAATCCCAACAATGGGAAACGTTTTTTTGTGTATTTTTTTGGGTGGAGTATGGTTTTTCTTTTGTGGCATCACTGTATCTCCAGTATAAAAATATAAGCACTATCTTGGAGTATACTCCGATATAACCTCTAAAGAGTGGGGTGCTAGGAAATCGTGCGAAATTTCAAAAAACAGTACCTTCCAAATGAGGCTACAAGAATTTTTACCGAACTCAAAAATGACGCTCATCTTTCTACATGTAAAACTAAAAAATCATTTCTGAAGTATAGTAGCATCTTGCGCCAAGGGGACTCTTCGTATCACGAAGCCTGTTGGGGTTTTATAGATTTCAAAGACTTGATTGAGTGTGATTTCTTGGTAGACGGAGCTTCCGTATTCGATGTCGACAAAGGGGTTCCATCCCAGCAGTGTGAAGCGATCTAACAACGTGTTTTCGCCAAGATCGTACGAGAGGTTTTGATGGCTGTTTTGGTCTTCACTCTTTTTATAACGCCCTTCAAAGCGCTCTAAAACATAGCGTGAGTCCAGTTTTAAAAGATTGGACCAGTATTTCATTTTCATAAATTTAGCATCGATGCGCCACTGTTCACCGTAGATCTTAAAATCTCCAACCACTTTGCCATTTTCGCCATTCAAATGTGCGATATGAAAACCACTTTTATCGTAGGGGTTAGTAAAGTAAACCGTTGCAACGAGTGTCTCTTGCGTGAGGGCGGTATAGGTCCATGAAAACATCACCACCAAAACAGCATTTAACACAAGACTTGCAAGGATCAACCCAAAAGAGATTCGCATTAAAAATCGTCTCATTTTTTCTCCCTTAGAACGTTTATCTTCCCTCTATCATAGCTCAATTATTCCATGCCGTGCTAAAAACGATACACGCTCATATGCCTTCACGATAAACGTTTTCGACTTGATTCCCAACGAAAAAATCTTTTTATATCTCGCTTATTATGTCAAATCTCCGTCATAAAATGATTGACCTATTATAAGGCAATGTAATATTTTAGTAATTTCATCTAAGTATTATTAGACAAAAGTTGCACCATTGAGTAAAACAAAGGAATGATATGCATCTCGGATTTAAACAAAAAATCACCCTCTCAGCAGGACTATTTTTAGGGGCATCTCTCTTCATTTTTGGAATGTTAAGTTTTATCAATCTTAAACAAGACCTACGGCAAGAGATAGAACAGACGCAATTAGCCAAAGCGCATGCGTTAAAACTGGAGATTGATTCGTGGTTTGACGCTCAAAAACTCGTCCTAGAGACAACAGCGGAAGACATTTCGCACTTGCCAGAATTTACAGATAATGCAATGAAACCGTATCTTCAAACGGCGTTTAAAAAGACCAAAGCCGCCGTAGCATACATGGGTGTAGAAGAGAGTGGTTTGATGGTGTACAGTGACCAGACCCAACAAAAAGAGGGGTACGACCCTAGAAAACGCCCGTGGTATATCAAAGCAAAAGCAGAAGGGAAATCTGTCGTCACCGATGTTTACACCGATGCCACCACAGGACAACCTACCATCTCTATCGCCACGCCTATTTTTGTAAATGGCGTATTCAAAGGTGTTGTTTCCAATGATGTCTACTTGAGCCAAGTGACGCAGAAGATTAACGCGACAAAGTTTGAAGGTGGTTATGCCTTTGCAACCGATGCTACGGGAAAAAGAAATGTTCACCCTGATCCAAAATTAATTGGGAAAGTGCTGTATGACGCCAATGAGTCACTTAAGCATCTTGAACTTCTTGTCAAAAATAACCCTGAAGGCATTTATGACTACCAAGCAAGCGACGGGAAAGATAAAGTATTGGTCTTCAATAAGCTTGAAAATAGCTGGATTATTTTTATGACCATAGACAAAGATGTTGCTTTCAAAGCTATCGATCACATGTTCATCACACTGACTATCTCTGGAAACATCCTGCTTGGGCTTTCACTCGTTTTGTTGTGGTTCATTCTCAATGCGCAATTTAAGCCACTGGATCAACTCAATGATGTCATCAAAAACCTTTCCAGTAATGATGGCGATTTGACGCAACGCCTTACGATACATTCAAGGGATGAGTTAGGCAAGATGAGTCAAAACATCAATCTCTTCATCGATAAAATTCATACCATCATTACAACGGCGAAAACAAACAGTGCGGAAAATGCTTCCGTGGCGCATGAACTCTCTATTTCTGCGATTGATGTGGGTAAACGTGCTGAAGAAGAGGCACTTATCGTGACTAAAACGACCACGGAAGCTACCTCATTAAAAGCCTATTTACAAGAATCCAAACTCAGTGCAGAAACCTCTAAAGATGAACTACATGAGGTCACCCAAAGTCTTAAAAAAGTTGAAGAAAATGTCTCCAACCTGTCAAATCTTCTTCAAAATACCGCCCACAATGAAGTCGACCTTGCGAACAAACTCACCCTCGTGAGTGATAACACCAATGAAGTAAAAAATGTCCTCAGTGTCATCAATGACATCGCCGATCAAACCAATCTACTCGCACTCAATGCCGCCATTGAAGCAGCAAGGGCGGGAGAACATGGAAGGGGATTTGCGGTGGTTGCGGATGAAGTACGTAAACTAGCTGAGCGTACGCAAAAATCCTTGGTCGAGATCAATGCGACCATCAATGTTGTCACACAATCCATCAATGGAGTCAGTGTTGAGATGAATACCAACTCTGAAAATATCACTAAAATTTCTGACATTTCCATCAATGTCCAGTCCAATGTTTCAGAAGTTGCAACCGTTCTTGCACGGACAATCACTAACACGCAAAAAACCGTTCAAGACTATATCGATACATCCAATCAGATTGATGCCATTACCAAAGATATCGAAGCAATTAGCACATTGACCCATACCAATACCCGCAGTGTCGAAGAGATCGCAGGAGCGAGCGAGCACCTTCATGAGCTCACGGAAACGCTCAATAATGAATTGTCGAAGTTTAAATCGTAGTTTTTTTCAGGGGCAACCAAGTGGCTGCCCACCCGCTTTATATATACTTAACGCGATTTTCGTCTAAAGAACACCATAGCTACACTCATAGAAATAATGCCTAATCCAAACATAGGCGCAATCATTGGCCATGCAACGCTCCATGTGATATTTTTTAAGAAAACCCCTTTGATCAGAATAAGGT
>JAVHRG010000135.1:0-3505 GCA_036171535.1 Sulfurospirillum sp.
CAGGAATAACCTCTTTTTCATCTTCCATAAAATCAATTGCGGGAGTATTGTGAAAACGCTTAATAATAGCTAGGGCTTCGTGAAACAGAGGCTCTTTGCTAAACGATTCGATATTCTCAAAGTTGATAATCAACATTTCAACCATTGCATAAAGTTCATTGTCTAAGGAAAGATCCTGAAGTTGGAATAAGAAAGTCTCTTTTAAATCGAGAGCTCCGATACCCAAAGGTTCAAGGTAAGCAAAGCGTTGTCTTATCTTTTCCACTTCTTCAACTTTAACATCTAGTTTTCTTGCAATTTCACTTAATGCTACTATTTCAAAATAACCCTCAGAATTAATGTTTTCAATGATTTCATACGCGATACGTTGAGATTTTTCGGTAGGAAAAAGCGGTGGATTTACCTGCTCGTTAAGGACTTGATAGAGTGATTTTTTATCGAGGGTTAGTGCTTCAATGGTATCGGAAACCGATGTTTTTGCCACTTCGGAAAAAAAACTTTTCTTTTCAAAATGTTTTTCAGGCGTTTCTGAACCTGATTTGACACTGATAAAAGGATTTTCTTGCACAAACGGTTCAAGCGTCTCTACCAAACTATCCAGATTGGCTTGAAGTATAGGAAGCCAACCTCGAAGTGTTGAGGAGAACTTTTGTTTGGTTGTTTGTGTGCTAGAAACCCTAAGTTTCAAAACCAATCTCCTTGTGTATTAAAACCTGAAATCTTCACCAAGATAATATGTCTTCACCAATTTGTTTTGCGCTACTTCTGCACTGCTTCCACTGGCAAGGAGTGCACCATCTTTAAGAACATAAGCACGATCACAAATAGCAAGTGTCTCACGTACATTATGGTCGGTAATTAAGACACCAATATCAAGCTTTGCAAGCTCTTGAACAATGTCTTGAATATCTGATACTGCAATAGGATCAACACCGGCAAACGGTTCATCCAGCAGAAGAAATTTAGGCTTTAAAACCAGTGAACGTGCAATTTCACAACGACGTCTTTCCCCTCCACTCAAGCTGACACCATTTCGTTTACGAATCGGTTCAATATTGAGCAAATTTAAGAGCTCTTCAACACGTTTCATCGCATCTTCTTTATTCGGATACACAATTTCGGCAGCAAGCATAATGTTCTCTTCAACGCTTAAATCTTTAAAGATACTTGATTCTTGAGGAAGGTAGCCGATACCCAATTTTGCTCTTACATGTAAAGGTATTTGTGTCACATCTTGGTCGTCCAAATAGACAACGCCAGAACTGGGAGGAATGAGCCCACAAATCATATAAAACATCGTTGTTTTACCCGCGCCATTGGGTCCCAAAAGTCCTACGACTTCGCCGCTTTGAACATCGAGCGAAACCCCTTTGATAATTTCTGATTTTTTAATCACTTTTTGTAATTCTTTAACGTTAAGCGTATGCATTTATGTTAACCTTATAATTGCGTTTTAAATCCATTGTTTCGATATCTATTGTACTATACTCTACGCCAAAATGCTGTAGGATTTTTTCAAACTCAGCATCGCCCCACTCAATGAGATGGTAGCCTTCAGCGTCTAATTTTTCAATCAAGCCACTTTGTAAAAAACCATTGCTTCCGCATTGATAAATATCATAGTGAAACAATTTCCCCTCATACTCATGCAAAATGGAAAAAGTGGGTGATGAAATTGCTTCTTCTATGCCTAAAACGTTGGCAAACGCTTTGACAAATGCGGTCTTTCCGCTGGCAAGATTACCACGAAGAAGAAGCACTCCAGCCGTTCCAAGCGTATTTTTGATCTCTGCGGCAAAAGTATTTAAGTGCGCTAAATCGCACACTTTTTCATAACATTGACTCATATGAGATAGGAGAGCTTAATAATTTCGCCAAGTTTATCCCACGCTTTTTTGCTTTCAATGGCTTCTTTCATGAGTGCTATGCCTTCTTGCATGTCTCTGGCTTTTCCGTCGATCATTAAAGCGCATGCTCCATTTAAAAGGACAACATCGAGTTTTGCACCCTTTTCATCGCCTCGTAAAATGGCGCGAGTAATCTCAGCATTTTGAATACTATCACCACCTTTAATCGCCTCAAGTGGTGCGAATGTAAAGCCGTATGCTTCAGGATTGATCTCACCTTCTGTCATAATGCTGTTTTCAATCATCGTATAACGTGTAGGAGCGGTAATACTAACTTCATCCAACCCATCAAGAGAGCTTACCACCATACTTTTTGTTGTACCAAGTTCCTTTAACGCTTTGCTAAAACGCTCAATGTAATCCACATGAAACACTCCCACCATCTGTTTTTGAGCACCTGCTGGGTTGGCAAGAGGCCCTAACATATTAAAAATAGTACGATGTGAGAGACTTCTACGAATAGGCATAATGTGTTTCATACATGGATGATGATTCATCGCAAACATAAAAACAAAACCACACTCTTCAAGCATTTTGATCTGTTTTTCAGGCGCTAAACTAAGATTGAGTCCCAAAGATTTAAGGACATCAGCGCTACCTGAAAGGGAGGTTGCTGAGCCACTGCCATGTTTCGCAACCTTGCATCCAAGAGAAGCTAAAACGATAGACGTTGTGGTTGAAATATTAAACGTGCCGCTTTTATCGCCACCTGTTCCTACAATGTCGATAAGTTCCGATTTTAAATGTATAGGAATGTCTAATTTAACACTGTGTTCGCGCATCACATTCGCCGCGGCTGCAATCTCCTCAAAACTCTCACCTCGCTCGTAGAGTTCGACTAAAAATTGCGCTGCTGCTTCGGAACTGAGTTCATTTTCAAAAAGCGCATTAAACTGCTGATAGGCCTCTTGGTAATTCATTACGCTTCCCTTACGTATTCGTTTTGTTTCGTTTTTGGAATGGTTTTGGCTTCAGGAATTTGCAAAACCTCGTATTTAACTGTTTTTTCAAGATAATTAATGGTAATAATATCACCGACTTTGACATCTTTTGCAGGCTTTACAACCACACCATTGATGCACACAACGCCATTTTTGCACATATCTTCCGATATGGCGCGACGTTTCGTAATATTGACACTGTTCAAAAATTTATCGACTCTCATACCCCATCCTTAGGATTTAACGCCCATTCTATCAAAAGAATATTTAAACTTGCTTTTTTGACTTTACATGTAAAGTTCCGACTAAAGCATAAGCAAAGTTTTTACAAAGTTGCGCTACCATCACGCAATTCTATAAATTCTGTGAGGATTCGTATTATGAAAAAAGATGTCAAAAAAGTAGTTTTAGCATACTCTGGGGGACTCGATACCAGTATTATTTTAAAATGGCTCCAAGATGAGTATAAATGTGAGGTTGTCACCTTTACAGCCGATATTGGTCAAGGCGAAGAGTTAGAGCCAGCACGCAAAAAAGCCATCTCTTTGGGAATTAAACCTGAAAATATTTTTATTGAAGATTTAAAAGAAGAATTTGTTAAAGATTATGTATTCCCTATGTTTAGAGCCAATGCTATTTATGAGGGTGAATACCTTC
>JAVHRG010000136.1:0-3496 GCA_036171535.1 Sulfurospirillum sp.
CATATTTGGTGAAAATATTCTCTTCGATGAGGTCGAAAATGCCCTCTTCTTCGACAAAACACAACTGGCGATGCAAACAAGTTATGACAATCCATACCTGCTCAGTGTATTTGAGAAAGAGGCAGAACAAAGCTTAGGAATTAGCGTACACGGAAGCCTCAAAGAGCACGTTTTAGGCTATATACTCATCGCTACGGGGGAACTTGATGTCTCATTAGAGAGTGTAGCACAGAAAATCGGCATGCACCCACGAACCCTGCAAAAAAAGCTCAAAGAAGAAGGGACCAGTTTCATACTTCTCTTAGGTGAAATGCGCCAAAAATTAGCAACGCATTACCTCCAAAAAGGACTGGACACCCCAACCATCGCGTCCTACCTAGGCTACGCTGAACCAAGCCCTTTTTTACGGGCTTTTAAGAAGTGGTATGGGGTAAGTCCGAAGGTTTGGTTGGCTTTACATGTAAAGAGCAATCGCTTAATTTCCCAAAAGTAACGTGTTCATCTTATTTTATTACAGCGGTATAAGCTAGAATTTTTAAGGCTAAAAAATTGATATAATTGAATGTATTGCCATAATCGAAAGTAGTATTTTTAGTGCTAAAAACAACTTCTTGCCATCGATCTTATTTCTCAACTTTGTACCCACGTATGAGCCCAAAATTGAGCAGGTAATCATAACGATGATGATCCGAAGGTAATCCGCAAAAATAAATCCAAAATTGAGAAATACAAGCGATTTTAAAATATGAGTAATGCTCATGAACACAGCTGCTGTAGAGACAACTTTGTCATTGTTTTCAAAGTCTTTGAGTAATTTTGTTAAGGCAAGTGGCCCCGTCGTGCCAACGAGAACAGAAAGCCCTGTTTGAAAAAATCCAATGACATAGTAGCTTTCATATTTTTTTATTTTCTCATTAAAGGTTTCAGACCATAAAGACAATAAGATGTACGTTCCAATGAACAAAGGTATGTAGGTGATACTCATAAGATTTAACAAAAGAGCAAAGATGCCAACACCAACAAGTGAACCAAGAAAAAATTTGGGTACAACGCTGTATTGAATATCTTTAGCCCCAAAATAGGCTCTTGATACATTGCTTGAAATTTGCGTTAACCCATGAACAGGCATCAGAGCATTGAGCGGTAAAAAGGATGGAAGAATAGCGATCAATAATAATCCACCACCCAATCCCACAGCACCTGTAATGACCGATGTCAAAAAAGTGATCAATCCTAAAACGAATTCATTCATTGGTGCTGGCTCCTAAATCATTTCGAGATTATACAAAAATTTTTAAGCCAGCACTCCATAGCCCGATAATCTTATACGCTATCGGGCTATGGGCTTCAAGTCTCTTACGAGATTATAATGCGTAAGAGGTTTAGCGTATTAAATTCTCTCTCGCTACTTCGATCAATTCATCGCCTTTACCGTTAATAATGGCTCTTAACATGTAAACACTAAAGCCTTTGACATTGTCAAAAGAGATTTTTGGAGGCATGGTTAGCTCTTGTTTTGCGGTCGTGACATCAAGCAGTGCGGCGCCATCGTAGGCGAGGAACTCTTGGACACTCTTTTCCAAATCTTCAGGTTTTTCAACGCGAATACCTTTAATGCCCGCCGCATTGGCGATGGCAGCAAAATCGGGGTTGGTTAGTTCTGTATTGTCATACAAATAACCACCTGCTTTCATCTCAATGGCGACGAAGCCGAGTGAACTATTGTCGTAAATGACGATTTTAGCTTTGATCTTATGCTGCGTCAATGTCAGTAAATCGCCCATGAGCATCGCAAAGCCGCCATCGCCGCATAAGGCAATAACCTCTTTATGAGGAGCGCTCACTTTTGCGCCGATGGCTTGAGGAAGGGCATTTGCCATTGAACCGTGGTTGAATGAACCGATGAGTTTTCGCTTTCCATTCATATTTAAGTAGCGTGCCGCCCAAACCGTTGGTGTGCCGACATCGCAGGTAAATATAGCATCTTCACTGGCGTATTTATCAATCAGTTTGGTTAAGTATTGCGGGTGAATCAACCCCTCTTTACTCGTTCCACTGGCGAGTTTATCAAAGTTTTCAACCGTTGTTTTGTAGTGTTTTAGGGCACTCTTTAAAAAAGTGTCGTTCTCTTTTTGCTTGATTTTAGGCGTTAAAAGCTCTAAACTCGACTTGACATCGCCGACCATACCTAAACTGATTTGGGTGTGTCTTCCTAGGGCTTCTGGTTTGATGTCGATTTGCACGATTTTGGCATTTTGAGGGTAAAACGCTTTATACGGGAAGGCTGAGCCTAAGATGAGCAAGACATCGGAGTTTTCCATCGCGTAGTAGCCCGATTCATAGCCGATGAGTCCTGTCATGCCCACACTGTTTGGGTTATTTCCCTCCATCGATTCTTTGCCTCCAAGCGCGTGGACAACGGGTGCATGGAGTCGTTTGGCAAGGTGGATTACTTCATCATGGGCATCACTGCACCCTGCCCCACACAAAAATGTTATGTTCTTATTTTCATTTAAAATCTTTGAAAGCGCATCGATGTCATCCATACATGGCAACACCTTTGGCAAATGCGGCTCACTCCACGCATACTTAGCATCTTTGGGCATCGCTCTGAGCAAAATATCACCCGGTATAACGATGACACTCACCCCTTTTTTTAAGATGGCTTGCCTGATCGCCGTCTCTAAGATGTGCGGCATCTGCTCAGGCGTGGAAACCAACTCACAAAACACACTGCACTCTTTAAAGAGCTCTTGAGGGTGTGTCTCTTGAAAATACCCACTTCCAATTTCACTCGAAGGGATATGCGAAGCAATCGCCAAAACAGGAACCCCTTTTCGTTGGCAATCAAAAAGACCGTTGATCAGATGCAGATTTCCTGGTCCCGATGAGCCTGCGCAAACGGCAATTTTACCGCTGATTTTTGCATCTGCACCTGCTGCAAATGCTGCTGTTTCTTCGTGACGTGTGCCTATCCATTCAATTTGTCCCAATTTTTTCAAACTATCACTTAATCCATTGAGCGAATCACCTGTAATTCCCCATATGCGTTTAATTCCCACATCGGCTAAAAGCTTAGCAAAGTACGTCGCAATGTTGTCATTCATGAAAAATCCTTTCTATCTAGTTGACATGACTCCATTGTAATCCTTTTATACTGGATGAAAATAAAATATTTTGTGTGATTTGGGGAAATAAGGGTTTGAGAGGATGTGCGTTTATCTTTACATGTAAAACGTTTAGCGTTTTTGTCGCAGTGTTTTAAAGACTCCATACACCGTAATCATAATCCAAAAAACTTCAATTAAAAATGACCCTAAATTAAAATGAACCAAAAGAGAGATAATCAGCGCAATCGCACCTATAAGATTTAGAAGCTGATAGTTTAAGGCATGAATATCATACATACCAAGTTGTAATAAAAAATAAGCGAGAACAATACAAATCATCCCTGCAAAGCCAAGCCACTGGAAAAAATCCATCTCGATTGATGTCA